>JAYTEZ010000364.1:0-1622 GCA_043734805.1 Microbacteriaceae bacterium | reverse complement strand
GACGCGATCGCGACCCAGGCGGCCCTGGTCAACACGCACACCCGCTATCTGCATCGCGGCATCCTCGACTATTCGGAGGATCTGCTCGGCACCATGCCGCCGGAGCTCGCCAATGTCATGTACACCTGCACGGGGTCGGAAGCGAACGATCTTGCCCTCCGCGTGGCGAAGAATGCGACCGGTGCGCGCGGGGTGATCGTCACCGCCAACGCCTACCACGGTGTGACGATGGAAATCGCGGCAATCTCCCCCTCCCTCGGTGGCCTCGACACCATCGCACCCTGGGTGCGAGTCGTGGATGCGCCGACCGGCGACGGCACCGGATTTGCGGATGCGGTGGCGGCTGCTGCTGCGGAGCTGAAGGATTCGGAGCACGGGTTCGCCGCGTTCATCGCTGACACGGTCTTCGCCTCCGATGGCGTGTGGCCCGGCGAGCCCGGATACCTCACCCCCGTGCTCACTGCCGTGCACGATGCCGGCGGTCTGTACATCGCGGACGAGGTGCAGCCGGGTTTCGGCCGCCTCGGCTCCGGCCTCTGGGGATTCTCCCGTCACAACACCGATTCGGCGTCGTTCGTGCCCGACATTGTCACCCTCGGCAAGCCCATGGGCAACGGCATGCCCATCGGGGCGATGATCGCGCGATCGGACCTCGTCGATGCGTTTGGCGAGCGCGGCCGCTACTTCAGCACGTTCGGCGGCACCCCGGTGTCGATCGCTGCGGCACAAGCGGTGTTCGACATCGTTCGGGAGGAGCAACTGGTCGATAACGCCCGCGAGGTCGGCCGCTACCTGCGGGCCGGACTCACCCTCCTGGCCTCGTCGCACGACGCGATCGGTGAGATCCGCGGAGCAGGCCTGTTCATCGGCGTCGACATTGTTCGGGGCGTCGAGCCCGACGCGGAACTCGCTCTCGCCCTCGTCAATGAGCTTCGCCGACGTCACGTTCTCATTGGCGCATCCGGACCGCGAAACAACGTGCTGAAGGTTCGCCCGCCGCTGCCTTTCAGCACGCAGGATGCCGACTTGTTCCTCACGGAACTCGACGGCGCGCTGAGGCTAACGCGAACCCTCGGATCGGATTAGGTCGCGCCTTTTTCGCTCGGGCTCTTGCATTCCCGCACCAACCGGAGCATTCTAGATATAGAACAACTCATCGCCCGGAAGTGCCGCATCAAGTGCCGCACCGGGCGATGAGTCTGTGTGGGGGGCATTTCCGGCCGAGCGCCGCGGAGCTACGGGCGAGGCGTGTCGGTCGGGAGCGTGTTGGCCAAGAACGTGTTGACGTCGTCGAGCTCTTCCCTCGAGATTGAATGCCCGATGCCCGCATACAGCCGCGTCGTGAGGGTCGAGTGTGTCGGCAGCCAGTCGGTTGTGCGGTCCACCGCGGTCGACGGGATGACCGGGTCGGCGGGGTCGCGGCCCCAGAACACCGGCGGGCAGAGCGACTCGAGCCGGGCATCCGCCGGCAGCTCACCCGGGATCACAAAGCCAGCGAGGTTGACGTACGCCGCGAACCGCTCGGGCGCGTGCCGCATCAGGTGCATGGCCATGGCGCCACCCTGGGAGAAGCCGAGCAACCCGATCGGGCCGGCGGCGGGAACGGTATCGAGCCACTCGAG
>JAYTEZ010000363.1:0-3898 GCA_043734805.1 Microbacteriaceae bacterium | reverse complement strand
CGGAGGTTGAGTGCGACAAGCAGGATACCGAGCAGGGCCATCGTGCGCCCCGCCCAGAGCGGCAGTAGACGGGAGTCTGGCATTTCACCCATCCTATCGACGCGCACCTACGGTGTGAGGACGGACAGAGGGTCGCTAGCGCGGTACCGAACCGCCCGGTATCGCGTCGCTGGGAACAGTGCGCCGTGCCGACACTCCCAGGATCTCGCGAATTCGCAGTTCATCCAGGGTCATCTGCGCGACCAGTTCGTCGACAGCGGAGAATTTCTGCATCCCACGGACAAACTCGACGAAGGAGACCTCGACGGTCTTGCCATAGAGGTCCAGCGACACGCCCGGCGGCGCTGGCCGAAGAACATGCGCCTCGATCCGCTTATCGGGCACTGACTCGAAGGTCGGATTGTTCCCGATGGAAACCGCAGCGGGCATGGATTGACCGTCGACCGCCAGATAGGCGGCGTAGATGCCGTCCGCTGGAATGAATCCCTCCACCTCCGCCGAGAGGTTCGCTGTCGGGTAGCCAAGGTCGTGACCACGCTGCTCACCGTGAACGACCACCGCGCGAACGGCCGGCCTGCGACCGAGCAGCGTTGCGGCTTCGCCGACTCTGCCCTCCGAGAGCAGGTCGCGGATCCAGGTCGATGAGATGGCGCGCACGCCGTCCGGCTTAACGGCGTCGATCATCCTGACCTCGAACCCGTGCCTCTCCCCCAGCGCGACGAGCAGCTCGACCGTGCCGAGGCCACGGTGACCGAAGCGAAAGTCCGGACCGACGAACACCAGTCGCGCGTGCAGCCCGTCGACAAGCACGTGCTCGACAAACTGCTCTGGCGTCTGCATGCTGAATTCGGCGTTGAACTCGATCATCACCGTTGCGTCGATACCCATAGTCTCGAGCACCTCGCGTTTTTGGTCATTGCTCGTGAGGCTCGTCGGGCTGAGTTCCGGCTTGAGAACGGCGAGCGGATGCCGGTCGAAGGTGAGCACCGTCGCGAGAAGTCCTTCCGCCGCCGCCGCATCACGCAGTTGCTGGATCACACGACGGTGACCGGCGTGCACGCCATCGAACTTTCCAATGGTCACGGCGCACGGGCCGAAATCGGCGGGCACCTCGCCCAGCGAGGAGTAGAACTGCATCGCTAGCGCACCCTTGCCGCGGCGCTCGGCCCGCGGCGGTACAACCAGATCATCCCGAGAACAGGGAGTACGAGCGGAATGAGGAGGTAGCCGAGGCCATATGCGGACCATACCGTCGCTTCCCGACCGAACGGATTGATGCTGTGGAGCCCGAGCAGCGCCGGGCGTACGACGCTGACGGTTCCGACGACGAGCACCCCGAGCAGCTCGAAACCGATCGTGAACCAGGCGATGCGATACCAGGTGTCGCCGGGAAGCAGAAGCGCGACCGTCGCAACGATGTACACGACCGCCGACAGCGCCGAGAGCGAAAAGGCCAGCGGTGCCTCGGAGAATCGGTCGATGATCTGAAAGGCCGAGCGTCCGGTGGCCGCGAGGGCAAGGATCCCATAGACCGCAATGAGTACGCGTCCGACGCCGACCGCGCGGGAGGAAGAGTTAGCAGCCATCAGGTCAAGATTAGGCCACCTGGACGGCCCAGATTTGATGCATGCGGTAGACCATGACCGCGATGGCGAGGCAGGCGACCCCGAGAACGACCGTGCTCCAGCGATTGCGTTCGACGAGAGCCCAGAATCCGGCGAGCGGCGGCAGGAGGAGTGCCGAGATGAGGTAGATGTAGAACTCGACGAGGTTGCCACTCGGCGGATTGCCGACGGCGGGCGCAATTATCGCGACGACCAACTGGGCGATGAGCAGAAGTTCGACCAACAGAGTCGCGCCCATCGTGTAATCGTTCGGGGGGCGGCGGGCCAGGCCAAGCGCCACACAGAGCGAACCCGCGATCACGGCGACTCCGACCTGCAGCCAGGTGAACCACTCGATCACGGTACTGTCTCCACGACCGCTGGCAGCTCATCGAGCGGGAAGTTCACGAGCGGCTTCGCAACGCCGCGATCGAATTCGATCAGCCCGACCAGTCGCCCGTCTGGCGCTATCGCCGCCACCGGGCCACTTCCCGCGGTCGGTCTCTCCGCGCTGAGGCGCTTCCCGTGGCCGAGGTCTACCGACTCTGCTGCGCTCAGCTGGTAGCAGGGGAACAACAGTGTCGCCACGCCGGTCGGGCTGAGCAGGGATGCGGCGACGTCGAGGGTCTCGAGCTCCGCGGCATCCGAAACCGAGAGCGGGCCGATCCTGGTGCGGCGCAGCGCCGTCAGGTGACCGCCGACGCCGAGCGCGACTCCGAGATCCCGGGCAATCGCCCGGATGTAGGTGCCCGATGAGCATTCCACCCGCACGTCGAGATCGAGGTGGTCGTTAACGGCTCGGGTGCCGAGCAGTTCGAGCGCGGAAATCGTGACGGTGCGAGCGGCGAGCTCGACGACCTCCCCCGCGCGCGCAAGCGTGTATGCGCGCTTGCCGTCGACCTTGATCGCGCTCACGCTGCTCGGCACCTGCCGGATTTCGCCGCTCAGCGCAGCGAGCGCGTCGCCGATTGCCGCGGGATTGAGCGACGAAACGCTACCGCTTCGCGCCGTAGTCACGCTCTCGCCTTCCGCGTCATCGGTGTTCGTCGACGAGCCGAGCCGGATGGTCGCGAAGTATTCCTTGTCGAGCCCGACAAGGTAGGTCAGTAGTCGCGTGGAACTGTTGATGCCGAGCACGAGCAGCCCGGTTGCCATGGGATCGAGGGTGCCCGCGTGACCGACCTTGCGGGTGCCCGCTCGCTTCCGCGTGCGCGCGACGACGTCGTGACTCGTGATCCCCTGCGGTTTGTCGACGAGCAGGATGCCGCTCCGGCCGTTCGCCTCGCTCACGATCGCCGCCGGCGACTGTCGCCGGCATCGCTGTCGAAGTTGTCCATCATCCACCATCCAATCATCGTGTTGATCAGCATGCCACCCGCACGGAACTGCCGCGACTCGACGGGGGCGCACAACTAGAATTCGGAGCGTGAAGGTAGCGGTGATCGGCGCTGGCGCAATCGGTGGCACGATCGCCGCGCTGCTGGCGAGAGACGGCCACACCGTCCAGGTCACGGCGCGTGGCGAGCAGCTCGCCGCCATCATCGCCGGTGGACTCCGACTGACCGGGGTGTTGGGCGACTACACCGCCAGCGTCGAGGCCGTCGAAGCCCTTACCGTAGGCCCGGATCTTGCCTTCGTCACCACCAAGGCCCAGGATGCGGAAGCCGCTCTTCGCGCCAACGCCCCCCTCCTGGTCGGAATCCCCGTCGTCGTCGTGCAGAACGGCCTGCGCTCGATCAGCAATGCGCAACGTGCCGCACCCCGCTCCCACATTATCGGCGGTCTCGCGCTCTACGCCACCTCCTACCTCTCCCCCGGCGAAGTCTCCGTGACGACCGACGGCCCGACCTATCTGGGTGGCGAGCTGCTCCCCACCCTCTACGCGTCTCGCGTGCTCGGCGCGGTCATGCCCGTCACCGTCACGGGCAACTTCGAGGGTGCGCAATGGACGAAACTCGTCGTCAATCACATCAACGCGCTGCCCGCAATCACCGGTCTGAGTGCACAGGCGGTTGTGTCCAATCGAGGCCTGCGCCTCATCATGACCGAAAGTATGCGCGAGGCCGTGCGAGTCGGCATGGCGAACGACGTCGTCTTCGAGAAGGTGCAGGGGCTTTCCAGCACCGTGCTGAAGCTGCTCGTTGCCCTGCCGGTCGCCATCGGGCAGCTGCTGCCGCTGCTCATGAAACTGCGGATGGGCCGCCGCCCGAACCCAGGGTCGACGCTGCAGAGTATCCGACGCGGCCAGCTCACCGAGATCGACTACCTCAACGGCGCGATTGTGGACATCGGGC
>JAYTEZ010000362.1:0-5672 GCA_043734805.1 Microbacteriaceae bacterium | reverse complement strand
GAGGGCACAGAAACCTGGGTGTCCTGGAAAGTCGAGCACGGCTTCGGCCTCGAGGATGAGGCACCGCGGCAGAGCCGGTTTCCGGCCGACACGGACACGGCATCAATCGCGATGCAGAAGAAACGGGCCATGATGTCGGAGCTGGAGGAGGCTTAGCGATGGCATTCTCCGCATTCGCTTCGACGGGTTCAGCGAAGGAACAGGCGCCACGTCGTAAGAGCAAGATCGCGCTGCTGCTGCTGGCGCCCGGCATCGTCTATCTCGTTATCTTTTTCCTGATTCCGCTCATCTCCCTCGTTGTCACGTCGCTTCAGGAGCCAGCCGCGGGGGGAGATATCGGCCAGTACGTTCCGGGGTTCAACCTGGCAAATTACGCGACTGCGGTGGCGCAGTACGGACCGCAAATTTTACGTTCATTCGGGTACTCGCTCATCGCGACGGTGTTCGCGCTTATCTTCAGCTACCCGCTCGCCTACTTCATCGGGGTCAAGGCCCGCCGGTGGCCGCTCCTGCAAAATCTCATGCTCGTGCTGGTCATCGCGCCTTTCTTCATCAGCTTCCTGCTGCGCACAATGGCGTGGAAGTCGATGCTCTCCGACGAATCCTTCCTTGTTACGGCGCTCAAGGGCCTGTCGCTGATGGCCCCGAATGCACACATCACCGGCACACCGCTTTCTGTCGTGTTCGGCCTCACCTACAACTTCATCCCGTTCATGACGCTGCCGCTCTACGCGGTGCTCGAGCGACTGGACACGCGCTATCTCGAAGTCAGCGGTGACCTCTACGCGCGGCCGTTCACGACCTTTCGCACCGTGACCCTGCCACTCTCGGCTGCCGGCATTATTTCTGGCGTGCTTCTCACCTTCATTCCGGCGGCGGGCGACTACATCAACGCAAGTCGGCAGTTTCTCGGTGGCACGGGAACAACGATGATCGGCAACGTGATCGACAGTAATTTCTTCAACCTGCAAAACTATCCGGCGGCGGCGGCGCTGTCGATCGTCCTCATGTCCGTTATTCTCGTGCTCGTCATCGGCTACATCCTCCTGACCGTATATGTGTGGAAGAGCGGAACGGAGGGTCTGCTGTGACGGGACAGGAGGCCCGCGTTCTCGGGATGGTCATGGAAACGCCGCACTCCGGGGCGAGGCGGGGGCGTTGGAGCCTTGGTCGCTGGCTGCTGCCGGTTTACGCGGCGCTCGCTTTACTTTTTCTGCTGATCCCGATCCTCTACACCTTCGTCTTTTCGTTCAATAATTCGCTGAAATCGAACATCTCCTGGCGTGGCTTCACCCTCGACAAGTGGACCAATGTCTGCGCTGCTCAGGGAGTGTGTGAGGCGTTCGCGAACAGCATCCTCGTCGGCGTCACCGCCACTGTTGTTGCGACGGTTCTCGGCACGATGATCGCGATCGCGCTCGTGCGCTACCGATTCCGCTTCCGCACGGCGATCAACCTGCTGCTCTTCCTTCCGATGGCCACACCGGAGGTCGTGCTCGGTGCAGGCCTCGCCGCAGAGTTCCTCGGACTCGGCGTCGACATGGGGCTGGCAACGATCATCCTGGCGCATACGATGTTTTGCATCAGTTTCGTTGTCGTGACCGTCAAGGCCAGGGTCACGAGTCTCGATCCGGCCTTGGAAGAGGCGGGCCGCGACCTGTACGGCTCTCCTGGGCAGGTGTTCTGGCGCATCACGTTTCCGCTCCTCCTGCCGGGAATCGTGGCCGCGGCGCTCCTCTCGTTCGCGCTGAGCTTCGACGACTTCATCATCACGAACTTCAACTCGGGAACGACCGATACCTTCCCGAAGTTCGTATATGTTTCGGCGTCTCGCGGCGTGCCGGCTGAGGCCAACGTCATCGCGTCGGCGGTGTTCATCCTCGCAATCGTGCTCGTGCTGGTGCAGCAGTTGTCCGCGGCAGCCAAACGCAAGCGCCTCGCCCGGAATGGCTAGAGATGTATAGAAACCGAGAGCGCCTCGCCGAACTCTGGCGCACCGAGGTCGACATTTTTCGCGCCGCACGACCGGAGTCCGAGCGGTTGTTCCGCGAAGCCCTTCCGCACCTGCCCGACGGCGTGCCGATGCTCTGGATGGCGAAGTGGCCGGGGCCGTGGCCGGTCTACGTTGAGAGCGCCTCTGGCGCCCACTTTGTCGACGTCGACGGCATCGACCACGTCGATCTCTGTCTCGGCGACACCGGGGCCATGTGCGGTCACGCGCCCGCGGCATCGGTCGCGGCGATCTCCGCCCAGCTCGCGAAAGGATCGACGTTCATGCTGCCGACGGCGGATGCCGCGGCTGCCGCGTCACTGTTGGCGGAGCGTTTCGGCGTGCCGAGCTGGCAGTTCAGCCTCTCAGCGACCGACGCCAATCGCAGCCTCATCCGGTACGCCAGGCAGGTGACCGGTCGGCCTCAGATCGTCGTGCACGACTACTGCTATCACGGCACGGTCGACGAGGCCTACGCGACCCTCGACGACTCCGGCGCGGTCGTTGCGCGTCGCGGCACAATCGGTGCGCCGGTTCCACCATCGCTCACGACCGCCGTCGTTCCTTTCAACGATGTGCCAGCCCTCGAGGCGGCGCTCGCGACCGGCACAATCGCCGCGATGCTGATGGAGCCGGCGCTGACGAACATCGGGATCGTGCTTCCGGCCCCCGGGTATCTCAGAGCGGTGCGCGAACTCTGCACGAAGTACGGCGTGATTCTCATCATCGACGAGACTCACACGCTGTGCGCAGGGCCCGGCGGCATGATCGCCCGCGATGGACTCGATCCGGATGCTGTAGTCCTCGGCAAGAGCATTGGCGGCGGTATTCCCGCCGGGGCATATGGTATGACCGCGTCGTTCGCGGCTCTGGTGCGCGCGAGCCTCGACCTTGAGGACATCGACGTTGGGGGAGTAGGCGGTACCCTCGCCGGCAACGCTCTTTCTCTCGCTGGTGTCCGAGCGACGCTGTCGGAGGTGCTGACGGCCGAGGCCTTCGTCGGCATGATCGACCGCGCAACCGAGTGGACCGTCGGCGTGCAGGCCTCCCTCGACGAGTTCGGCGTTCCGTGGCAGGTGACCCAGCTCGGTGCGCGTTCCGAGTACAGCTTCCGGGCGACGCCGCCAACTGACGGCGCGGGCGCGGCGGCGGCGGATGACTTCGAGTTGCAGCAGTACCTGCACCTGCAGGCCCTCAACCGCGGCATCCTGATCACACCGTTCCACAACATGGCGCTCATGAGCCCCGCCACGACGGCGGCGGATGTCGAGCGGCACACCGTTGCGTTCCGCGAGGCGATCGTCAGCCTCTTCGCCTAGCCGCCGCGGTGTCCAACGCGGCCGGGAACACGAGCGCTAGGGCCGGGCCACCAGGCCAGACACGCGGATGCCGCCAACCGGCACACCACCGCCAAGCACTTTTTCGCACGTCACAGCAGCGACGCGTTGTGCGTCGGCGCGGGTGATCGTGCCCACCGAGGCGAGCAGTTCGAGCGCAACGAGGGTCGTCGCCCGCGGGCTGCCGTCGAGCACCTTGAGCGCGACCGCCGTGCCGTTGGGTGCTCCCATGACCATCACGCCCTCCGCGCCACCCTTGGCGATGAGGCCGAGTTGCTCGACGACGACCGTGTTGGCGCGGCCGTGGCCGTCGATAGCCCAGGGGTTCGCCAGGATGGCGACCGTCAGGCGCGCGGCATCAGGGTCGCCGACGCGGTCGGAGACGGAATCGCTACCGGAGAAAAGACTATTCGCGGCCGCACCGGCCACGCGACCGACGGCCGTTGCGAGACCGCGCAGGGTCGTCGCGAAGACGGGCGCGCCGCATCCGTCGATTCCCACACGGCCGACTTCCCCTGGGCTGTCTTCTTCTGCGACGAACTCCTCGACCGTGGAGCGGATGAGCTGCTGCAGCGGGTGAGCCGGGTCAAGGTAAGAGTCGATCGGCCAGCCATTCTCGACACAGGCCAGAAGGAAGGACGCGTGCTTGCCCGAGCAGTTCATCGTGATGCGCTGGGGGCCGGCTGCCGCCGATCGGGAAGCGCCGTCGAGCGGCCAGTCGATGGGGCACTGGAGCGCATCCTCGTCCAGTCCGGCCCGCTCCAGAATGTCACGGACGATCGCGACGTGGGTGGGCGTCCCCGCGTGGCTGCCCGACGCGATCACGAGTTGCGCGCCCTCGAGGGCGACTCCCGACCGCAGAACCGCAATGGCCTGCAGCAGTTTAAGCGACGACCGCCCGTAGACCAGCGCAGAACCGTCGCCGAGTTCGCGCAGCACGGAGCCGTCGGGGGAGACGACAACCGCAGCTCCGAGGTGCCGGGACTCGATCAGGCCGGAGCGTTCCAGCACGGCGAGTTCGACGACGCCCTCCGGCCCGAGCGGATGACCACCGAGCGAATCGCTCACAGAGCAGCGAACGCGTCGTCCAGCACTCCCAGTGCCTCGCGCAGCAGGTCATCGGAGATCGCGAGACTCGGCAGGAACCGGATGACGTTGCCCCAGCTGCCAGCGCTGAGCAGCAGCACGCCGTTCTGGCCCGCGTAGGCCGTGATCGCGGAGACCGCCGAGGGGTTAGGGTCTCGAGTCGTCGTGGCAGTACCGGCCTGCACGAGTTCGATCGCCAGCATTGCCCCGATTCCTCGGACGTCGCCGATCACGTCATACTTTCGCTGGAGCGAGAGAAGAGCAGGCCGAAGCACCGCCTCGATGCGCTTTCCCTCCGCGAATAGGTCACGGCTCTCGATTTGCTCGAACACCGCGATCGCTGCTGCCGCTGCGACCGGATTTCCCGCGAAGGTGCCACCGAGGCCGCCGGGGTGAGACGAGTCCATGATCTCCGCACGTCCGGTCACCCCGGCGAGCGGAAGGCCCCCAGCGATTCCCTTGGCGCTCAGGACCATGTCCGGCACGACACCGAAATGCTCGCTCGCGAAGTACGCGCCCGTGCGAGCCATCCCGCTCTGGATTTCGTCGGCGATGAATACCACGCCGTTGGCCGTGCACCACTCCTGCAGCAGAGGGAGGTAGCCGTCCGCCGGAACGACGAAACCGCCCTCGCCCTGGATTGGCTCGACGACGAGGCAGGCGAGATCGGATGCCCCGACCGCTTTCTCGAGGTATCCGATGGTGCGCGCTGCGGCATCCGCACCGCTCAGCCCGTCACGGAACGGATAGGAATTGGGCGCGTGATACACATCGCTGGCGAACGGGCCGAAACCGAGCTTGTACGGCATCGCCTTGAAGGTCATGGCCATGGTGAGGTTGGTGCGGCCGTGGTACGCGTGGTCGAGCACCGCGACTCCCGTGCGACCGGTGTACTTGCGGGCGATCTTGACGGCGTTCTCGACGGCTTCGGCTCCCGAGTTGAGCAGCACGGTCTTCTTGGCGAAGTCGCCCGGAGTGTGCTCGGCGAGCAGCTCGGCCACCCGCACGTACGACTCATAGGGGGTGATGGTGAACATCCCGTGGGTGAACTCGGCGAGCTGCGCGGTCGCGGCCGCAACCACGGCCGCGTCGGTGTGCCCGATCGTCATCACGCCGATTCCCGCACCCAAATCGATGAACTGGTTGCCGTCGACATCCACGACGATCGCACCGTGGGCGCGCTCGACATAGACGGGCAGCGCGGAGGACACGCCGACCGGGATAGCGGCAAGCCGACGTTCGTGTATTGCCTGTGACCG
>JAYTEZ010000361.1:0-1810 GCA_043734805.1 Microbacteriaceae bacterium | reverse complement strand
CGAGATCGGCGGACTGCGCGACGTTATGGATGCACGGTTCGACGCAGTGGACGCTCGATTCGAAGCCTCCGATGCAAAGTTCGAGGCCAAGTTTGAGGTGCTCGACCGCGACATCCAGGCGCTATCCCGGCACGTGTTTGGCGCGGATCCCCGCTGACACCCTGGCGGCCATCCTGTTTTAGCACTCGTCAATCTGCAGGATCTCGACCTTCAGCGCGATGTGCGCAGGCGCGCAATCTCTGCTTGCACCCGCGCCATTGCCAGTCAGGCGGAGCGGGACTAGCGTGGGGGCAAGGAGGCGAGCAACGATGCAAGCGACAGTCGGTGAGAGAATCCACATCCAGGGCAAAGTCGTCGGTGTCCTCGCGCGTGGTGGCGAGGTAGTCGAAGTTCGGGGCAAGGATGGCGGCCCTCCCTATCTGGTCCGGTTCGACGACGGCCACGAGAGCCTGGTGTTTCCCGGCCCAGATAGTGTGGTCGAGCACGGCAAGTCAGGCTGACTGCTTACCGAGCGATTCTGAGGTCGCGAAGGCAGGGTCGGCCCGCCCTACGCTGCGTTCACGGCCCGGCTCGACGTGTACCCCAAGAAGGATTGGTACGGGCGGGCGAACGAGATAGGCTGAAACCATGCCCCTCTATCTATCGAAGTTCAATTACACGCCGGAGACTTGGGCCAGACTGATCGGCCACCCAGAAGACCGCCGAGATGCTGCCCAGTCGTACATCGAGTCGGTCGGTGGGAAGCTCCACGGGTTTTGGTACGCCTTCGGAACACATGACGGCTACACCATCTGGGAGGCCCCGGACAACGTTTCAATGGCTGCGGTTGCGCTGGCGATCGGTAGCGGCGGTGCGATGAGCTCACTGGAAACGACAGTCCTCCTGACCGTCGATGAAACAATGGAAGCCTTGCGCAAGGCCGATCAAGTTCAGTACCGAGCGCCTGGCGCGTAGCGGCTCTGGAATGCCCGCTCTCGCCGCAGAGCGCCGCGAGCCGTGAGACCTTGCTCGATCACATGCCGAGGTACTGGTCAGTGCCCATGCCGTTAGCGATTAACCCCTTCCGCCGGCATCCGCTGATGTCTCGCGCTTGTGCGGCTCTCCTCCACAGGCCCTCGCTTCCCCTCGGCCCCAGCGAAGTCTTGTACGGGTCGCACGAGGGGGTGTCGAAGCGTAGGTTTTTGGGACTGGGCGCGAAACAATGGAGGCATGATCACCGTGACTGAACCGCAGGTGTGGGTGCTGATCGGCGTGTTCGCGGCTGCGATGTTCGGGATGATCGGGATCGTCACGTCCAGCTTCAACCGCACGCTCATTGCTGCGATCGGCGGGGTGCGAACCGAGATTAGCGGGCTGCGCGACGTCATGGACGCGCGGTTTGACGCGGTGGACGCGAAATTCGATGCCAAGTTCGACGTACTGGATCGCGACATCCAGGCGCTGTCTCGTCAGGTTTTCGGAACGGATCCGCACTGAGGTGTTCTCCTCACCGTGCCCCGCTGCAGGAGGTGGACATCCCGGCGCAGGCGTCGACGACCCGAACATTCCCCGAACCTTCGAGGCACGATTGTGCACAACGATGAGGTCATGAAGCGAATTCTGGCCCTCGTAACAATGGCCCTCCTGCTCACCGGGTGCGCAACACCAGCGCCAGCCGAGACTCAGACCGGCGTGAAGCACACGATCGGCGACCGCAGCTAACTCCTCACGGTGCCGGGCAACCTGGCGTCGGGTCCGGTCCCCCTCGTGGTGATGCTGCACGGAGGGTTCGGGAGCGGCAGCCAGGCTGAAAAGTCGTACGGCTGGGATG
>JAYTEZ010000360.1:0-2568 GCA_043734805.1 Microbacteriaceae bacterium | reverse complement strand
AAATCCTTCGAACGTGAACCGATCCGTTGGCAGTCCCGAGAGCGCCAGCGCCGTGATGACGGCCGAAGGCCCCGGCAGCGCGGTGACCGTGACTCCGGCGGCGGCGGCGGCGGTCACGATCGCGAAGCCGGGGTCACTGATGGCCGGCATGCCGGCATCCGTCAGCACCAGCACATCCGTCTCGCGGGCGAGCTCGACGATCTCGGCCGCTTTGGCGATTTCGTTGTGTTCGTGCAGCGCGATGAGTCGCGGACGATTCTCGATTCCGAGCGCCCGCATGAGGTGAATCGTGACGCGGGTGTCTTCCGAGGCGATCACCTCGGCCGCGCCAAGCGCCTCAACCAGTCGCCGCGACGCGTCGCCCAGGTTTCCGATCGGTGTTGCGGCGAGGATGATCATTGGCCCATCCTTCCAGCGATCGCTGGTTAGCATTACTCCTGTGACCAGACCAGACGCCGAGTTCGCCGCACTGGTCTTCTCGCCCGACGACAAACTGGGCCAGCAGAGCGCTGACGCCGAACCGGCGCACGATCGTGAGCCCGTCGGCAGCCGCATCGACTCCTGGTGGGGACGCATGCTCGGCTCGCCGCGTCGCCAACGCCTCTGGTACTGGGGCGGCCCGATCGCGGTGACCCTGCTCGCCGCCGTGCTGCGACTCTGGCGACTCGGCGACCCCCGCTCGCTCGTTTTCGACGAAACTTTTTATGTCAAGGATGCCTGGACGCTCATGCACCTCGGCTATGAGGCCACGTGGCCGAACGAAGCGGACAAGAGCTTCAACGCGGGCAACGTCGGCGGCTATTCGACCTCCGGTTCGTATGTCGCGCATCCGCCGCTCGGCAAATGGCTGATCTCGCTCGGCCTTCGCGTCTTCGGCGCCGAGAACACCGTCGGCTGGCGCATCAGCACGGCCATCGTCGGAATCCTCGCGGTGTTCGTTCTCGTGCTGATCGCCCGCACCCTCTTCCGGTCGACCGTGCTCGCGACGATCGCCGGCGGGCTCCTCGCGATCGACGGACACGCGATCGTGCTGTCGCGCACGAGCCTGCTCGACAACTTCGTCATGATTCTCACCCTGGTGGGGTTCTGGGCGATCCTGCTCGATCGCGGGCACAGTGCCGTCAGACTCCGCGCGTGGCTCGCGAGGAGAACGGATGCCGGTCACGGCACCGACTGGGGCCCGGCGCTCTGGTGGCGCCCCTGGCTTCTCGCCGCTGGCCTGCTCTTCGGACTCGCCACCGCCGTTAAATGGAGCGGCCTGTACTTTCTCGCCGCCTTCGCGATTTACACCCTGATCGTCGACGCCGCGGCCCGGCGACGGGCCGGCATCCACTTCTGGGCCAGCGGCACCGTGTTCAAGCAGGCTCCGGTGACGTTCCTGCTCACGGTCCCACTCGCTTTCGCCGCCTATCTGGCCAGCTGGACCGGCTGGTTCGTCACGCGGGGCGGCTACTTCCGCGACTGGGCAGACCAGTCGGGAAATGCCGCAACGGGCATATTCGCCTGGGTGCCGCATTCGGTGCAGAGTTTCCTGCACTATCAGTCCAGCGTGTACGACTTCAACGTCAACGAGCACGCCGCGCATTCCTATGCCGCGAATCCGCTCACCTGGTTGTTCCTGGTGCGCCCAACGGCCTTCTACTACGTCGGGCAGAATCGGGGGCAGAGCGGATGCACGCTCTCGAGTTGCGCGGAGTACGTCACGTCGATCGCCAACCCGATCCTCTGGTGGGCGGCCACGGCCGCGCTGTTCTACCTCGCGTACCGGCTCATCCGGTATCGCGAGTGGCGGGTCGGTCTCATCCTGATGGGAATCGTCGCCGGCTACCTGCCCTGGCTGCTCTACACGCAGCGCACGGTGTTCCAGTTCTACGGCATCGTCTTCGAGCCGTACCTGATCCTCGCGCTCGTCTTCGTGATCGGACTGATTCTCGGAGATCGCGGTGACCCGACCTGGCGACGGCTCAACGGAATCCGCCTGGTCGCAATTTTCCTCGGACTCGTCGTGCTCGTGAGCGCCTTCTTCTACCCGGTCTGGACGGGAATGCAGGTGTCCACACTCTTTGCGCAGCTACACTACTGGCTGCCGGGCTGGCGGTAGGCGGATCGCGCGTCGGCGCGTCGTTGCGTGCGTTCGCCCCGTGATAATGAAACGTTGTGAAAAGAGTCGAAGGGCAGGGTTCGTTTGTTACGGTCGGGAATTCTCGCTACCCCTCTCGTGGACGGACCCGTTCTTCCGCTGCTCTGCGTTGCGAGCGTTGCGCTTCTGGTCGGTATCCTTGTCCGCCGTCGAACCCGGCGTGAGTTTGTCATTCTGGGGATCTGCTTCGTGGGCGGGTTGGCCCTCGGATTCCTCATCGGCTGGCTGATCGGCGATGTGTGGAACACCTTCGACCTGTCTCCGTCATTGGCCACCCGAATCTGGTTCAGCGCGACAATCGCGACCGTTGCCGTCGCTGTCGCTGCTTATCGCGGGTCGGGACGTCTGCGAAAACTGGTAGCCGGAGTCGGGGTGTTCTTATTTCTGCTCACCGGAGCGCTCGGCATCAACGCTGATGTCGGATGGTT
>JAYTEZ010000359.1:0-3420 GCA_043734805.1 Microbacteriaceae bacterium | reverse complement strand
ATGCTGGCGTAGCGCGCCTCTCCCGTTGCGATCGCGAGCTGCAGGAGGCCACCCGCGAGCATTCCGTAGTCCTCGAGCGTCGCCACTGCCGTCGAGATCCGACCCTCGATCGAGGCGCGCAGCAGTGTTCCGTCGGCCCTCAGGTGTCGTTCGATCAGATAATCCGCCGCGGCACGAGCACCGTCGATCCAGTCCAACCGTCGACAAGCGAACCCCGCGGTCGCGAGCGCCTCGATGGCGAGTCCGTTCCAACCGGTGAGCACCTTCGCGTCGACCGCTGGGCGCACCTGCCGGGATCTCTCGCCCGCATCCAGTGCGTAGTAGCCGCCCTCGACCCGCTCGCCGTCGACGGTACTCTCACTGTCTTGAGCGGAGGCGAAACCTCCGCCGACCAGCCGCATCTCGCCGAGGAGAAACGAGGCGATGCCCTGGATCGTGCCTGGCGAGTGTCCCGGTACGAGCTGCTCCAGCCGCGTGTACGCCTGCAGCAGCAGCGCGTTGTCGTAGAGCATGCGTTCGTAGTGCGGCTCGGTCCAGTCCCGCGCGGTCGCGTAACGGAAGAACCCGCCCTCGACCGGGTCGCGAAGAGCGGATGCCGCCATGGCATCGAGCGTGCGCTCGGCGAGGGCGAGGGCATCCGCATTTCCGGCGGAGCCGCACTCGAGAAGGAAGAGCAGTACGGGTGCGACCGGAAACTTGGGCGCTGCGCCGAAGCCGCCGAACTCGGCGTCTTCGTACTCGACGAGCTCTCGAACGATCGACGACAACTGCGCGATTCCCGGCAGGACACCGCTTGATTGCTCGGCCTGACCGGCGAGAGAGGCGGCAATTTTCGACGCGTTCTCTTCGACCTCGTCGCGACGCTCCTGCCAGGCATCGAGCACCGCATCGAGCACCTGACGAAATGACGGACGCCCGTTTGATTGCTCCGGCGGCCAATAGGTTCCGGCAAAAAAGGTGCGCCCCTCCGGAGTCACGAACACGTTGAGCGGCCAACCCAGGTTGCCGGTGAACGCGCCGGCGGCGGCAAGGTAGCTGGCGTCGACATCCGGATGCTCTTCGCGGTCGACCTTGATCGCGACAAAGTGTGCGTTGAGAAAGGCGGCGAGCACCGGATCGCTGAAACTCTCCCGCGCCATGACGTGACACCAATGGCAGGTCGAGTAGCCGATCGAGACGAGCACGGGAACACCGCGCCGAAGCGCCTCGGCGAACGCCTCCTCCCCCCACGGATACCAGTTCACCGGGTTGTCGGCGTGCGATCGGAGGTACGGGCTGACAGCCTCGCTCAGGTGATTGGGCATGCCTCCAGCGTAGGCTCCCCTCGCTCGAGCGCGGTTTCGATACGCGTGCTCGTACCTCGCGCGCTACTCAACCGGCAACAGGAAGCGGCTAACCCACCTCGTTGGGGTCGCCGCCGACCCGACCAGCACGCTCGAGAGCCGTGATCGACGCCTGCTCAGCGGGGGTCAGCTCGAAATCGAAGAGGTCGAAGTTCTCGGCGATCCGTGCCCGCGAGTTCGACTTGGGAAACACGATCTGGCCCTGCTGCAGGTGCCAGCGCAGCACGACCTGAGCCGCCGACTTGCCGTGCGCCTCGGCGATTGACACAATCGACGGCAGCTCGAGGAGCGGGTACTTGCCCTGGCCAAGTGGGCCCCAGGCCTCGGTCGCGATGCCGTGCCGGGCGCCGAACGCGGTGACCGCCGGCTGCTGGTGGTACGGGTGCAGCTCGATCTGGTTCACGGCGGGCACGGTGTCGGTCTCGGCGAGGATACGCTCGAGGTGCGGAACCAGGAAGTTCGAGACGCCGATGCTCGTCGCCTGGCCGCGGTCGCGGATCTGCTCGAGCGCCTTCCACGACTCAACATACAGATCGCGCGCCGGTGCCGGCCAATGGATCAGGTACAGGTCGATGGTGTCGAGGCCGAGCTTCGCCAGGCTCGTCTCGATCGCGGCGTGCACGGAAACCGTGCCCTGGTCGTCGTTGTACAGCTTCGTCGTGATGAACAGCTCGTCACGCGGGATCCCGGATGCCGCGATCGCGCGCCCGACACCTTCCTCATTCCGATAGATGGCGGCTGTGTCGATGTGACGGTAGCCGACTTCCAGCGCGTCGGCCACGATCCGTTCGGTCTCGGTCGGGTCGACCTTGAAGACGCCAAACCCGAGCTGCGGGATCGTGCGGCCGTCATTGAGGGTCAGTTGTGGGACGGTCAAGAGATATGCCTTTCATCGGGCCCGTTGTACAGGCTCAGGGGTCGAATGAGCGCATTTGACGCGAGCTGCTCCATGATGTGCGCCGTCCAGCCGCTGATTCGGCTGGCTACGAACAACGGCGTGAACATCTCGGTGTCGAATCCGATGAGACGGTACGCGGGGCCGGACGGATAGTCGAGGTTCGGCTTGATGTTTTTGCGTTCTCCCATGGCCGTCTCGAGCGCGTCGTAGAGTCCGGCGATATTTTGCGCATCGTTTTCGACGATGAGCGTGTCGAGCGCGGCCTTCATCGTCGGAACGCGCGAGTCGCCGTTCTTGTAGACCCGGTGCCCGAAACCCATGATCTTGCGCTTCTCAGCGAGCGCCGTCTCGAGCCACGCTTCCACTTTATCGGCCGAGCCAATTTCGTCGAAGGTATGCATGACGGCTTCGTTCGCACCGCCGTGCAACGGTCCCTTGAGGGCACCGATCGCTCCGACAACGGCGCTGTAGAGGTCGGCGAGTGTGCTCGTGATCACCCGAGCAGCGAAGGTCGACGCGTTGAACGAGTGCTCGGCATAGAGGATCATCGACACATCGAAGGCGCTCACGACGACGAGGTCCGGTACTTCGCCGAACGTCATGTGCAGAAAGTTGGCGCTGTAACCGAGGTCGTCCCGCGGTTCGACGAGGTGCTCACCGCGGCGTCGGCGCTGCTCGTATGCCACGATCGCGGGGAGCTTGGCGAGAAGGGTGACCGACTTCCTGAGGTTCGCCTCCGGTGTTGCGTTCGCGGCATCCGGATCGCTGGCGCCGAGGACGCTCACGGCGGTTCGCACGACATCCATCGGATGCGCAGTGAGCGGCAGATCGTCCATGACGCGCTTGACGTTCTCATCCAGGACTCGGAGCGAACGCTCGAGCGTCTCGAACTCGGCGAGCTGTTTCTCGTCGGGCAGTTCCCCATGCCAGAGCAGGTAGGCGACCTCTTCGAACGAGCACTTCGCCGCGAGTTCCCCCACCGGGTAACCGCGGTAGAGCAGCGAATTCGTCAGGGGGTTGACCTTGGAGACCGCGGTGTAGTCGACGACGACCCCCGCGAGTCCCTTGCGAATTTCCTGGTCTGTCATTTCACTCCTTGGTGGGGGCGAGCGTGGGGGCGAGTTGGAAGTTGAACACCGACGTGTCAAACGCGTTGTACGACTCGTAATCGAGCAGTTC
>JAYTEZ010000358.1:0-2318 GCA_043734805.1 Microbacteriaceae bacterium | reverse complement strand
TCAACGCTGCGGGAATCAACGCTGCGGGGATCGATTCCGATTCGCTCGTTTCCGCTCTCCCGAAATATCCATCGGCCACCCCGGCCACCCCGAAAGGATCCCCGTGAAACTCCACACAGTGCGCGTACACCGCAGCGAGGAAAATCTTCCTCGCGAGGAGCAACTTGCCTGGAAGATCGCCGAGGTTGCCGCCGACCCCGTCGCGGTGACCACCGAGGTGACACAGATGGTGATCAATCGCATCATCGACAACGCGGCGGTAGCGGCCGCATCGCTCTCGCGCGCGCCCGTGGTGGCGGCGAGGGCGCAGGCTGAGGACCATTCCTGGGTCTCGACAGGCTCGACCAGCGAAGGATCGACGGTCTTCGGCATCGACGGCCGCTACGGTCCGGAGTGGGCGGCCTGGGCCAACGGTGTCGCCGTTCGCGAGTTGGACTACCACGACACGTTCCTCGCCGCCGAGTACTCACATCCTGGCGACAACATCCCTCCGATCCTCGCCGTCGCGCAGCATGCCGGGAAGTCCGGACTCGACGTCATTCGCGCGATCGCGACGGGTTATGAGATCCAGGTCGACCTCGTGAAAGGGATCAGCCTGCACGCGCACAAGATCGATCACGTCGCGCATCTCGGACCGAGTGCCGCCGCTGGAATCGGCACCCTGCTCGGCCTCGATGTCGCGACGATATTCCAGGCGGTCGGCCAAGCGCTGCACACGACGACAGCAACCCGCCAGTCACGTAAGGGTGAGATCTCCACCTGGAAGGCATACGCGCCCGCGTTTGCCGGCAAGATGGCGATCGAATCCGTCGACCGGTCGATGCGCGGCCAGACCAGCCCCACGCCCATCTACGAGGGCGAGGATGGCGTGATCGCCTGGCTCCTCGACGGACCGGATGCCCACTACGAGGTTGGGTTGCCCGACCGCGGCGAGGCCAAGCTTGGCATCCTCGACACGTACACGAAGGAACACTCCGCCGAGTACCAGGCGCAGGCCTGGATCGATCTGGCACGAAAGCTGGGACGCGAACATCCGGAACTGCGCGATCCAGAGAACGTCGCGAGCATCGTCATCCACACCTCGCATCACACGCACAACGTGATCGGTACCGGGTCGAATGATCCACAGAAATACGATCCGGATTCGAGCCGAGAAACGCTCGATCACTCGATTCCCTATATCTTCACCGTCGCCCTGCAGGATGACGAGTGGCACCACGAACGCTCCTATGCGCCGGCGCGTGCGCGCCGTTGGGACACGATCGAGCTCTGGCACAGCGTGGTGACGAAGGAAGATCCGGAATGGACCCGTCGCTACCACTCGAACGATCCAGCCGAGAAGGCTTTCGGCGGACGGGTCGAGATTTCGCTCCGTAATGGCACGACGATTGTCGACGAGATCGCCGTCGCGGATGCTCACCCTCTGGGCGCCAGGCCGTTCGCGCGCCAGCAATACATCGCGAAGTTCCGCACCCTCGCCGACGGCGTGCTCGAACCCCGGGAGATCGAGCGGTTTCTCGAGCTCGTCCAGCGCCTTCCCGAACTGGGGGCCGATGAGCTCGGTGGTCTCACGATCAACGCGCGACCGGGCCTGCTTGAGGAGACCCCGGGCCCGCGCGGACTGTTCTGATGCTCTACGCCAACACCGACGCCGCCGCGAAGCGCGCAAACCTGCGCGCCGCGCTCGCGACCGGCACAATCCTGCGCTTTCCGGGCGCCTTCAATCCGCTGAGCGCCAGGCTCATCGAGGACAAAGGTTTCGACGGGGTGTACATCTCCGGCGCAGTGATCGCCGCTGACCTCGGACTTCCGGATGTCGGCCTCACGACCCTCACCGAGGTCGCGGCCCGAGCGGCGCAGATCAGTCGCATGACCAACCTCCCGTCGCTCGTGGACGCCGACACCGGGTTCGGGGAGCCGATGAACGTCGCGCGAACCGTGCAGACCCTCGAGGATGCCGGGGTCGCCGGCCTGCACATCGAGGACCAGGTCAATCCGAAACGGTGTGGGCACCTCGATGGCAAAGCGGTTGTGGACGCGGGCACGGCGACCAGGCGCATCCGGGCTGCGGTGGATGCCCGGCGCGACCCGAACCTGCTGATCATGGCCCGCACCGACATCCGTGCGCTCGACGGTCTGACCGCGGCGATCGACCGCGCGAAGGCGCTCGTCGATGCTGGCGCCGACGCGATCTTCCCCGAAGCCATGGTGGATCTCGCGGAGTTCGAGGCCGTTCGCAAGGCGGTCGACGTGCCGATTCTCGCGAACATGACCGAGTTTGGCAAGAGCGAGCTCTTCACCACCGACCAGCTGGCGGG
>JAYTEZ010000357.1:0-3666 GCA_043734805.1 Microbacteriaceae bacterium | reverse complement strand
CGATGAGCGCACCGTGGCTCCGAGCCTCGATAAGTTCCTCAACGTCATCCGCAATGACGGTGGTTCGATCGACAAGGTCGACGTCTGGGGACGTCGTCGACTGGCGTACGAGATCAACAAAAAGACCGAAGGCATCTACGCCGTCGTCGCCCTTACAGCGAACCCCGACGCGACCGTCGAGCTCGACCGCCAGCTGAAGCTCAGCGAAGCGGTCATGCGCACCAAGGTGCTCCGCGCCGAGGAAGCCATCGCACAGGTCGCTGAGGCTGCGCAGCTCTCAGCAGAGAAGGCCGCCCGCAAGGCAGCCGCCCCGGCGAAGGCCGGCGCTGCTGCAGGGACCGCAACGAAGGCAGCGGATGTCGCAGCGGCGCCTGCAACGACCGCAACGCCTGCAGCTCCCGCTGCAGCCGAAGCGCCCGTTGCCGAAGCCACCGAGACCACGGCGGGCGACTGACCCATGGCTGGCGAAACCGTAATCACCGTGGTGGGCAACCTCACGAGCGACCCGGAACTGCGCTATACGCAGAACGGGCTGGCGGTTGCGAACTTCACCATCGCATCCACTCCGCGCACCCTCGATCGAGGGAGCAACGAATGGAAAGATGGCGAGGCACTGTTCCTTCGCGCGAGCGTCTGGCGCGAGTATGCCGAGCAGGTCGCGGGATCCCTCACCAAGGGTTCACGCGTGATTGCCGTCGGCCGGCTCAAGCAGCGCTCCTACGAGACCAAAGAGGGCGAGAAGCGTACGAGCATGGAGCTCGAGATCGACGAGATCGGTCCGAGCCTCCGGTACGCGACCGCACAGGTCACTCGCACCTCCCGGGAGAGCGGCGGCGCTGCCGGCGGCGGCGCTCCACGTGGCCAGGTCGCGAACGAGCCGTGGGCGGCATCGCCCCCCAGCGCCAATGCTGGCGGAGCCGCGGCAAGCGGCGACGTGTGGAACACGCCGGGCAGCTACAACGACGAGACGCCGTTCTAAGTCTCACTCCCCTGAGTGACGGCCTGTCCGTTGCTTCATCACAACACTTATCGAAAGAGAAGAAATCATGGCTGGAAAGAGCAGCGGCGATCGCCGTAAGCCCCTCCGCACGATCAAGGGCGGCAAGAACGCCGCCCCGGCGAAGTCCATTCGCGTCGGTGTCATCGACTACAAGGACGTCGCTACCCTTCGCAAGTTCATCTCCGAGCGAGGAAAGATCCGTGCTCGTCGCATCACGGGTGTTTCCGTGCAGGAGCAGCGTCTCATCGCGCGTGCCGTCAAGAACGCGCGCGAGATGGCGCTGCTTCCCTACGCCGGCTCAGGCCGTTAGGGGCTAACGACATGTCTAAATTGATTCTCACGCACGAGGTCACCGGCCTCGGTGCCCCAGGAGACGTCGTCGACGTCAAGAATGGCTACGGCCGCAACTACCTCATCCCGCAGGGCTTCGCCGTTGCGTGGACCCGCGGTGGCGAGAAGCAGGTCGACTCGATCAAGGCGGCCCGCGTTGCGCGCGAGCACGCAACGATCGAAGAGGCCCAGGACCTCAAAGCCAGGCTCGAGGCGACGACCGTCAAGCTGATCGTCAAGGCCGGCGAGGGTGGCCGACTCTTCGGTTCGGTGAAGACGACGGATGTTGCGGAAGCCGTTGCCGCCGCCGGACTCGGTAGCGTCGACAAGCGCAAGATTGAGATCTCGTCGCCGATCAAGGCAACGGGACAGCACGAGGCAACCGTTCGCCTTCGTGACGACCTGGTTGCGACCATCACCATTCAAGTGGTCGCGGCAAAGTAGCAGTTCCTTCAGGGGGGTAGCAGACGGCGACAGGCCGCCGCTACCCCCCTTTTGTGTGTCATTTTCGGTGCCTGATCGGCAACTTTGTGCACAGCGGCTCGTAGACGGCACCAACCCTCAACCGCAACTGTAAACATGTTTTTACACACAAACAGCGAGCAGTAAAAATGCTGGTCATAGCGCATTAAACATAAAAAAATAGCAGGTTACCAACAGCTGAGTGCACAGGTTGCTCACACGACGCCCGGCGTTTTCCCACAGGTTTATCCACAGGGTGGGTTGGCGCCGGTGGGCAGCCCTTCCTAATCTGTACCAGTGCCTCGAGATTGACACGCTTCTCGCCGTCGTCCTTCTCGTCGTCACGGGGCGCAGTGTCGGTGGTCCCGGGTAGAACTGTCAGCAGGCAGAGCGCAGGTTCGCGCGCGTGACCGTCCCGCTCCGTCCAGAACGTGATGTATGAAATGAAAGGGGCGAGAGGTGTCGATAGCCCACCTTGGCCTGGCCTCCGATCAGAGGCAGTCAACCGACCACCGACAGTCGGAGCGCACGCCGCCGCACGATCTTCTCGCGGAACAAAGCGCCATTGGCGGAATGCTCCTGAGCAAGGATGCCGTCGCCGACGTTATCGAATCGGTGCGAGCGGTCGACTTCTACATTCCCAAACATGAGATAATCTTTGACGCGATCCTGTCGCTGTACTCCCACGGCGAACCGACCGATGTGATCGCCGTCACTGACGAACTGACTAAGACAGGAGAGCTCACGCGTGCGGGCGGGGCCGAGTACCTGCATACGCTGACCGGCATCGTTCCGACCGCGGCCAACGCGGGCTTCTACTCGACGATCGTCGCCGAAAAGGCAGTCCTCCGCCGATTGGTCGAGGCCGGCACTCGCATCGTGCAGATGGGCTACGCGAGTGAGGGTGAGGTCGTCGACCTCGTCAACAACGCCCAGGCCGAGATTTACAGCGTGACCGGAGGAGTCGACGCCGAGGATTTCGTGCCGCTCACGGTGGCCGTCACGACAGCGATCGACGAGATCGAGGCCGCACGGGGGCGCGACGGGTCGATGACCGGGGTTCCCACCGGGTTTGTCGAGCTTGACGAACTCACGAACGGCATGCACGCCGGTCAGCTCATCATCGTTGCCGCACGTCCGGCTCTCGGAAAGTCGACGCTCGCGCTCGACTTCGCCCGGGCGGCCGCGATAAAACACGATATGCCGACCATCATCTTCTCCCTCGAAATGGGGCGCTCCGAAATCGCGATGCGTTTGCTTTCGGCAGAATCCGCTGTTCCGCTGCAGAGCATGCGGAAGGGCACTCTGCATAACGAGGACTGGACCAGGATCGCGTCGACCAGGGGCCATATCAACGACGCGCCGCTCTACATCGATGACAGTCCGAACATGACGCTGGTCGAGATCCGGGCCAAGTGCCGCAGGCTCAAGCAAAAGGTCGGGCTCAAGATGGTCATCATCGACTACCTGCAGCTCATGACCTCCGGCAAGCGGGTCGAATCGCGTCAGCAGGAGGTGAGCGAGTTTTCCCGTGCGCTCAAGCTGTTGGCAAAGGAGCTCCAGGTTCCCGTCATCGCGCTTTCCCAGCTCAACCGTGGACCGGAGCAGCGCACAGACAAGATGCCGGCCCTTTCCGATCTTCGAGAAAGCGGATCGCTCGAGCAGGATGCCGACATGGTCATCCTGCTTCATCGCGACAGTGCATACGAGAAAGAGAGTTCCAGGCCCGGCGAGGCCGACCTCATCGTTGCAAAGCACCGCAACGGCCCGACCAAGACCATCACGGTCGCCTTCCAGGGCCACTTCTCGCGCTTCCAGGACATGGCTCCGGCCTGAGCGGCAGCGGTGGCCAGCGGAGGCCGGCGACGGATCGG
>JAYTEZ010000356.1:0-2566 GCA_043734805.1 Microbacteriaceae bacterium | reverse complement strand
GTCAGGATTTTGCCGCGTGAGGGACTGCAGCTTCGCCTCGAAATCGAAGAGGGGAGCCAGCGAGTTGTGGCCGTTGGTCTCGACTATGCGGACTCGACCCTGCAGGTGCAGCCATTCGCGGCGCCAAGGACCTCGGGACTCTGGCATGAGATCCGCCAGCAGATCGCGGACCAGATTGCCAAGCAGGGCGGAACAACCACGCTCACGGAGGGTCCGTTCGGGCCGGAATTGCTCGCGGAGATCCCCGCGACGACACCGGGGCAGCCCGACTCTCAGCGGCTTGCGCGGTTTATCGGTGTCGACGGACCGCGCTGGTTCCTCCGCGGGGTGATCGCTGGCGAAGGCGCAGTCAATCAGGATGCTGCCGCCAAGATCGAGAACTTGTTTCGGAGCATTGTGGTGGTGCGAGGCAAGACGCCGATGCCACCGCGCGATCTGATTCCGCTTCACATGCCGAAGACCGCGACCAGCGGGGACGAAGCTCCGACGACGTCGCTCTGATGTCCGAACCCGGCGACGACGGCGCGACGCAGCCCAGCTTCAGGCAGAGTTTCGGCGACGCCATGCGCAAGACGGGGCTCGGCCAGGTCGCACCCGGCGAGGTTCCCACGGTGAGGTCCCTTCTGACCGCGATCGGGGGAGTACGTGGACTAATTGAGTCGATCCTGCCGGGGCTCGGCTTCCTGGTGATCTACAGCCTCACGAAGAATGTCGCTCTCTCGGTACTCGCTCCCGTTGCCCTTGCTGTGACCTTCGTCGTTATCCGGTTCCTCACAAAGACTCCGTTTACGCAGGCGTTCGCGGGGATCGCAGGCATCGCGATCTCGGCGATTTTCGCCCTGATCTCCGGTCGTGCGGAAGACAACTTCGTGCCGGGCATCGTGATCAACCTGGTGAGCCTCGTCGTTGTGTTACTCAGCATCCTGGTTCGCTGGCCGCTCATCGGCGTCATCGTGGGATTCCTTACCAATGAAGGCGTCGAATGGCGCGGGAACAAGGCCAAGCGTCGCGTGCTCTACCTGGCCACCTGGTTGTGGGCCGGACTGTTCGCCTTACGCCTCGCGGTCGAAGTCCCTTTGTACTTTTCGCGTCAGGCCGAATTGCTCGCCGGCGCAAAACTTCTCCTCGGTATCCCCTTTTATGCCGGGATGCTCTGGGTGACCTGGGAGCTGGTTCGCGTCGTGTACAAACGCAGGGAAGACACGACCGCGCAATAGCCGGGCACGCGCGAGTAGTCAGTCCGGTGCTATATTTATCTTGATGTCAAGATACTTTTGAGGCTACGAGACTCACGTCCAATCGCTCCAGACTTAGGATTATCTTGCTGGCCCCCGGTGCTGTCGGAGGCTTAAGGTTGTCAGCGGTATCAGGCAGAGTTCAGCAAAGGAGATGCGCAATGTCGCAGGTCAACAGCTTCGGTTCGAAGGACACCCTGACGGTCGGTTCGATCGAATACCAGGTGTTCCGTGTCGACGCGGTCCCCGGTCACGAGAAACTCCCATTCAGCCTCAAGATACTGCTCGAGAACCTGCTGCGCACGGAGGATGGCGCGAACGTCACGAAGTCGCAGATCGAGGCCATCGGATCCTGGGTACCCACCGCTGACCCTGACACCGAAATCCAATTTACCCCCGCTCGCGTGGTGATGCAGGACTTCACCGGAGTGCCATGCATCGTCGACCTCGCAACCATGCGCGAGGCCGTCGCCGTTCTCGGCGGCGACCCCAGGAAAATCAACCCGCTCGCTCCGGCAGAGCTCGTCATCGACCACTCCGTCATCGCCGACCTGTTCGGCACCCCGGAAGCCTTCGAGCGCAACGTCGAAATCGAATACGAACGCAACAGTGAGCGCTATCAGTTCCTGCGCTGGGGCCAGACCGCATTCGACGACTTCAAGGTCGTTCCTCCGGGAACCGGCATCGTGCACCAGGTGAACATCGAATACCTGGCTCGCGTCACCATGACGCGCGAGGTGGATGGCGCGCTCCAGGCCTACCCGGACACCTGCGTCGGTACCGACTCCCACACCACCATGGTCAACGGCCTTGGCGTGCTCGGCTGGGGTGTCGGCGGCATCGAGGCGGAGGCCGCCATGCTCGGCCAGCCGGTTTCAATGCTCATCCCCAAGGTCGTCGGTTTCCGGCTCTTAGGTACGATCCCGTCCGGTGTCACTGCGACGGATGTCGTGCTCACGATCACGCAGATGTTGCGCAGGCACGGCGTGGTCGGCAAGTTCGTCGAGTTCTACGGCGCGGGAGTAGCCGCGGTACCGTTGGCCAACCGCGCAACTATCGGCAACATGAGCCCGGAATTCGGTTCGACCGCGGCCATCTTCCCCATTGACGATGTCACCCTCGACTACCTGCGCCTGACCGGTCGCAGCGAGGAGCAGGTCGCCCTGGTCGAGGCCTACGCGAAAATGCAAAAGCTCTGGCACGACGCGTCCGTCGAGCCGATTTTCAGCGAGTATCTCGAGCTGGACCTCGGAACTGTAGTGCCGTCCATTGCCGGCCCCAAGCGTCCACAGGACCGCGTCGAGCTGAGGCTCGCGAAGTCGCAGTTCGCG
>JAYTEZ010000355.1:0-3159 GCA_043734805.1 Microbacteriaceae bacterium | reverse complement strand
TGTACGGTCGCGACTTCACGCTCGACGACCTCAAAAAGCACTACAACGCGGTGATCTTTTCCACCGGCGCGGTGCGGGATGCCGAGCTCAACATTCCGGGCATTCACCTTGCGGGGAGCTACGGCGCCGCCGATTTCGTGAGTTGGTACGATGGCCACCCCGACGCGCCTCGCAAGTGGCCGCTCGGCGCCCGGGAGATAGCGGTGATCGGCAACGGCAACGTCGCGCTCGATGTCGCGCGCATCCTCGCCAAGCATGCGGATGACCTGCTGCCGACCGAAATTCCCGCGAACGTGTACGACGGGCTCGCGGCAAGTCCGGTGACCGACGTGCACGTGTTCGGTCGCCGCGGCCCCATGCAGGTAAAATTCACCCCGCTCGAGCTGCGCGAACTTGGCGAGCTGCGGGACGTCGACATTGTCGTGCACGACGAGGACTTCGACTACGACGAGACGTCGAAAGCGGCGATAGCCAGTAACAAGCAGGTCTTCGTGGTCGATAAGGTTTTCACCCAGTGGCGTGCGCGCGAGACCGGCACCGCGTCCCGTCGACTGCACCTTCACTTCTTCGCCAAGCCACTCGAGATCGTTGGCACTGACCGGGTCGAGGCGATCCGATACGAACGCACGCGCCCGGACGGCGAGGGCGGGGTCGCGGGCACCGGCGAGATCCGCGAGCTCCCCGTCCAGGCCGTTTATCGGGCCGTCGGCTACTTCGGCTCGCCGCTCGACGGCATTCCGTTCGACGAGAAGCGCGGCGTGATTCCCAATCGTGAGGGTCAGGTGCTCGATGACAACGACCAGCAACTGCATGGCGTATACGCCACCGGCTGGATCAAGCGCGGACCGGTTGGCCTCATCGGGCACACCAAGAGCGACGCGATGGAGACCATCAAGCACGTCATGAACGACCAGGCGAACTGGTGGACTCCGGAACACCCGGATGAGCAGTCGGTCGTCGAGCTGCTCGAAAGCCGCGGTGTTGAGTTCACGAATCTCGATGGCTGGCACCGCCTCGACGAGCACGAAAGAGGGCTGGGCGAACCCGTCGGGCGCGTGCGCATCAAGGTTGTTCCGCGCGAGGAAATGGTCACGGTTTCCCGTACCGATCGAGAAACCATCAGGTCTGCGGCTGCGAGCCGCTCCTACTGAACGGCAGCCGTCAGCCGTGCCGTGTTGTCGAGCACCCTCGAGCGCCGCGATCGCGTGAGCCACTGCTCGAGGATGAGCTCGGTGCTGTGGTCGCGGTAGCTCTGTTCCACGTCGCGAAGCTGCTGCACGATGCGCCGACCTCGCATCATGACCGATATCTCGAAGTTGAGTGTGAACGAGCGCATATCCATGTTGCTCGAGCCGATCACGGCGACATCCTCGTCGATCGTGAAGTGTTTGGCGTGCAGCACTGTCGGCGTCTGGTACAGCCAGATCCGTACGCCCGCGCGCAGCAGAGCCTCGTAGTAGCTTCGCTGGGCGTGGAACACGAGGGGCTGGTCGCCGACCTCCGACACGAAAAGTTGAACGTCGAGTCCGCGGTAGGCGGCATTCGTGATCGCATAGAGCATCGAATCATCGGGCACGAAATAGGGGCTCGTAATGATCACTTTGCGCTGCGCGTTGTAGAGAAGGGCGTTGAACAGTCGCAGGTTGTTTTCGAGATCGAATCCAGGCCCGCTTGGCACGACCTGCGCGTCGAGGATGTCGTGCGCTTTCTTCGGCGCAATCCGGTCCGTCTCGCGCATCAGCATTTCGTCGGTTTCGCTGTACCAGTCGGTGACGAAGAGAGCGTTCACTCCGGCAACAATCGGGCCATCGAAGCGCACCATGAGATCTTTCCAGATCAGGCCGCGACGGATGTTGCCCGGTTTGTTATAGCTGCGATCGATCAGGTTCTGCGAACCGGTAAACGCGACAAGGCTGTCGATCACGACAAGTTTGCGGTGGTTGCGCAGGTCAGGTCGCTGGTACTTGCCGCGGAACGGCTGCACCGGAAGCATGAGCCGCCACTGCACGCCGATGCTGCTGAGTTTGCGAAGAGTACGACGATAGCCCGGCGATCGTCTCGAGGCGATGTGGTCGAGCAGTACGCGCACCGTAACCCCGCGCCGCACGGCAGCCTCGAGGCCATCGAAGAACGGCGTCGTCGCCGGGTCGAAGCTCAGGATGTAGAACTCGACGTGCACGAACTTTTCCGCGGTCGCCAGCGACGCCGTCATGGCCGCGAGGGACTCCGCGTATTCGGTGAACAGTGTGGCCGTGTTTCCCCCGACGAGCGGCATGGAGCCCAGTGTTCGGTTGAGTTCGACGATGGGGTCGAGCCATGGCGGGAAGCTGTCGTCGCGGGTGACTTCATCCATCCCCTCGGTGGTCTCGAGGATGTACTGGTTGATTTCGCGTTGCTTCTCACGTCGTCGTTTCGGAAGCCGCGTGCTGCCGATCAGGAGATACAGGATGATTCCGACATACGGAATCAGGAAAATCGCGAGCAGCCACGCCATTGCCGTCTGCGGTTTACGATTCTGCGGAATGACGATGACAGCGACCACCCGGATCGTGATGTCGATCACGAGGACGATTACCACGAGCACGATGGTTGTCACCTAAGCCTCCGCATCGCGGATGCCGTGCTCGAGGCGGGTCATCTGAAATTGACGAACTGCAGGTCGACATCCAGGTTCGCGCCCTTGAGGAGCGCCATTGTTGCCTGCAGGTCATCCCGACTCTTCGAGGTCACTCGAAGCTCGTCGCCCTGAATCTGCGACTTCACGCTCTTCGGTCCCTCGTCGCGAATGAGCTTGGAGATCTTCTTGGCGTCCTCGGAGGAAATGCCGCTCGTGAGTGAAGCCTCAATTCGATACTCCTTGCCCGAGGCATACGGGTCGCCGGCATCGAGGCTCCGCAGGCTGATGCCGCGCTTGATGAGCTTCTGCTCGAAGACTTCGAGCACGGCCTTCACCCGCTCCTCGGCGTTCGCCTTCAGAAGGAGCTTCTCGCCGCTCCAGTCGATCTCTGCGCCCACGTTCTTGAAGTCGTAGCGCTGAGCGATTTCCTTTTGCGCCTGATGGAGTGCGTTATCGGCCTCCATCTTGTCGACCTTGCTCACGATGTCAAAGGTTGGATCAGCCATGCCAGCAGTTTAACGGTCGCCCCGCGGGATGATGGG
>JAYTEZ010000354.1:0-1956 GCA_043734805.1 Microbacteriaceae bacterium | reverse complement strand
CTCAGATCCGGAGGAACCGCCCATGAACTCCCCATCAGCGCTCTCCCGTCGCGCTCTCATTACTGCTGGCGGTGTCACCATCGTCGGTGCTGGAGCACTTGTGCTCGCGGCCTGCAGCCCTGCCGGTTCCGGTGATTCCGGCTCAAGCGGTTCGGGTACGGATTCGAGCGGCCCTTCGACCACGGCACAGGCCGGATCGGGCACCAGAGTCGCGCAGCTCTCTGAGATTCCGGTCGGCGGTACCGCGGCGGCAAAGATCGGCGACCAGCCGGTGCTACTGGCCCAGCCAACGGCCGGCACCGTCGTTTGTTTCAGCGCGATCTGCACGCACAACGGTTGCGTCGTGGATGCCGCAGCCAAAGAATTCGACTGTGCCTGCCACGGCTCGAGGTTCGAGGCCGCGACGGGCAAGGTTCTCAGGGGCCCGGCGGTGGCTGGGCTCGACAAGATCGCCGTCACGGTGTCCGGCGACTCGGTAGTCACCGCTTAGTGAACTAGCAAATCAACGGACTGCCACTGCATTTTCTGCTCGTCCATTTCGTCGACATCGTTGTTGCACTCACTGCGCTCACCCATTGAAAGCGCCCATATCGGTCTGAGATACGGCTTTCGGTCCTTCCGAACCGTGGCGGCGGGCCGCTTGAGGTATCTCAGGGACGTTAATCGCGCATCCGCGCCATCACTACCTCCTGCGCAGGATCAGTCGGCGCGGGGGTCGCACAATCGCTGCCTCCATTGTCCTGGCTCCGCCGCGCTCAATCCCTCGTGAGCTTGCGGTACGCAGACCGGTGCGGCTTCGCAGCATCCGGCCCGAGGCGCTCGATCTTGTTCTCTTCGTAGGCCTCGAAGTTTCCCTCGAACCAGTGCCAATATCCGGGATTCTCCTCGGAGCCCTCAAAGGACAGGATGTGCGTGGCGATGCGGTCGAGGAACCACCGATCGTGGGTGATGACCACCGCGCAGCCGGGGAACTCGAGCAGCGCGTTTTCGAGACTGCCGAGCGTCTCGACGTCCAGGTCATTGGTCGGTTCATCGAGCAGCAGGAGGTTTCCCCCCTGCTTGAGCGTGAGCGCGAGGTTGAGTCGGTTGCGTTCACCACCGGAGAGCACGCCAGCCTTCTTCTGCTGGTCGGGGCCCTTGAACCCGAACTGCGACACGTAGCCGCGCGACGGAATCTCAGTCCTACCGACCTGGATGTAATCCTGCCCATCGGAGACGACCTCCCAGAGTGTCTTATTCGGGTCGATGCCACCTCGACTCTGGTCAACGTAGGAGATATCGACCGTCTCGCCGATCTTCAGGTCGCCTGCATCCAGCGGTTCGAGGCCGACGATGGTCTTGAAGAGCGTGGTCTTTCCGACGCCGTTCGGGCCGATGACACCGACGATGCCGTTCCGCGGCAAGGTGAAGCTCAGGCCATCGATGAGTACGCGGCCGTCGAAGCCCTTTGTGAGCTTTTTAGCGTCGATTACCTGGGCTCCGAGTCGAGGGCCGACCGGGATGACGAGCTCCTCGAAGTCGAGTTTTCTGGTCTTCTCGGCCTCGGTGGCCATCTCGTCGTAGCGGGCAAGACGCGCCTTGGACTTGACCTGGCGACCCTTGGCGTTGCTCCGCACCCACTCGAGTTCGGACGACAGTCGCTTGGCGAGCTTCGCGTCCTTCTTGCCCTGCACCTCCAGCCGTGCGCCTTTTTTCTCGAGGTAGGTCGAGTAGTTGCCCTCATACGGATACAGGTGGCCGCGGTCGACCTCGGCGATCCACTCGGCCACGTGGTCGAGGAAGTACCGATCGTGGGTGACGGCGAGAACGGCACCGTGATACTTGGCGAGATGCTGCTCGAGCCAGAGCACGCTCTCGGCATCGAGGTGGTTGGTGGGCTCGTCGAGCAGAAGAAGGTCGGGCTTCTGCAGGAGCAGCTTGCACAGGGCGACCCGCCGACGCTCACCACCGGAAAGC
>JAYTEZ010000353.1:0-2895 GCA_043734805.1 Microbacteriaceae bacterium | reverse complement strand
TACGCCACCCACGTCGTCGACAACGGGGTGGACGCGCTCATCGCCATCGCCAACGAGGAGTTCTCGCTCGCCGCGATCGACGTCATGCTTCCACGCATGTCGGGTTTCGAAATCTGCCGACGCATTCGCGACACGGGCAGTTCCCTGCCCATACTGCTGCTCACCGCCCGCGACGCCGTCGAGGATCGCGTCTTCGGGTTGGATTCCGGCGCCGACGACTACCTCACGAAGCCCTTCGCATTCGTCGAGTTGAGCGCGCGCATCCGTGCACTGCTTCGTCGGGATGCCACGGCCGACAAGCTCATCATCACCGTCGGAAACCTGCGTCTCGACTCCCTGGCGACGGCAGTGTCTGTCGGCGGGCGGCAGCTCGCGCTGAGCCCCAAGGAATTCACGCTGTTGCGCCTGCTCGCCAGCGAGGCCGGCGTTACCGTGAGCCGCACGCGAATCCTCGAGGAGGTGTGGGGTTCCGCCGATAACATCGATCCGAATATCGTCGACCAGTATGTGAGCTACCTGCGGCGCAAGCTGGATCCGGATGCCACATCCGTGCGCATCACGACCGTGCGCGGTGCCGGCTATGTGCTCGACGCTATCGAGGGCGAAGAGTGACATCTCCTGGTCGGCTCTCGATCCGCCGCCTTTCGATCCGCTGGCGGATCACCCTCGGCAGTCTCGTCGTTGCTGCTGTGCTGCTCGGGGCGGCCGTCGTCGCGTTCCGGGCGCAGGTCGAACGCATCCTGGACACCACGACGACGACCGTTCTCGCCCATGACGCCGCGCCATTCCAGAGCAGGATTCTGCGCTCAACCGGTGGCGCTTTCGATCCTCCCGGCCGCGGTCAGTCGGTCGCCGTCCTTGATCCACAGGGTTCCGTGCTGACATCAAGCCTGCCAGAGAGCCTCCGCGATCAGCTGAAGGATCTGGTCGCGTTGAAGGAAGGTGTCAGCACGGTAGTGGGGGACGAGGAACTCTATCGTGTGCTCAACCAGAGGATCGTGACCAGCACCGGTGACTGGCACGTCATTGCGGCTCGCAACCAGGACTCCACGGTCCTGTCCCTCGGACGGATCACCCAGGCGCTCGTTGTCGGCGCGGTGATCCTCGCCATTGGTTTCGGCGTCGCGTCCTGGCTGCTGACGAGTGCCGCGCTTCGTCCGGTAACTCGGATGCGTCGCCAGGCGGAGGCTCTCGTCACGCGTGGCTCCACCGAGCCGCTCCCGCTCGGGCCGGCGACGGACGAGCTCTCCGCCCTCGGCCGGACTCTCAACGAGTTCATCTCCGAAGTGCGGCAATCGGTGGATCGTGAGCGGCAGCTCGTCTCAGACGCGAGCCACGAGCTTCGCACCCCGATCGCGATCCTCATGACCCAGCTTGAACTCGCGCACCTGAGCAGCGGGGATGCCGTCGCCCTCGAGGCGGAGATCACGTCGGCCCAGCGTTCCGTCGCACGCCTGTCGGGGCTTGCCACCGGGCTTCTGGAGCTTTCCCAGCTCGAGTCGCATTCGCCCGAAAGTACCAGCGGCTGGGACAGGCTCGTGATCGAACTCGCGGCATCCGTCGACCGCGCTCGACTGCTCGCCGTCGCGAAGAATGTCACCATCGACTTCGACGTGACCGAGGAACCGAACGAAGCGAGCTACCGAATCGCAGCCGGCAACTTCGGTCGGCTGCTCGGTAACCTCATGAGCAATGCGATCAGCGCCGTGCCTGACGGTGGAACCGTGCGGATTGCGCTGCGCCATTCCCCCGCGGAGCTCGTGCTCACCGTCGTCGACTCTGGTCCCGGCATGCCGGACGATTTTCTGCCCATCGCCTTCGACCGGTTTTCGAGACCGGATGAGGCGCGAGCCAAGCAGAATGGGGGCAGCGGCCTCGGCCTCGCCATCGTGCACGCGATCGTGATCGCAGCGCACGGCGAGGTGACTCTCACGAACGCGGCCGGATTCACCGTGACGGTGGCTCTGCCCGCGCTCCGCTGATCGAGCCGCCTGTGCCGATCACGCTGCCTCCGCTGATCGAGCCGCCTGTGCTGAGCGTGGCCCTTTAACCTGTGTGAACTCTCATGGGCGACCGGCCCGATCCGAACCTAACGTCAGGTCTCGGCGGTCAGCATGGAACCGTGCCGGTACCCGACAGTGGACCGTGGCCTACGAATTCAGCCGGGAGGACTCATGAACACTACGCTCGTCGTCATCCCGACCTATAACGAACGGGAAAACCTCTCCGCGATCATCGCGCGCGTGCTCAGGAGTGTTCCCGGTGTCGACCTGCTCGTCGTCGACGATAATTCTCCGGATGGCACCGGTGCGCTGGCCTCCGCCCTCGCGTCCGGCCACGATCGTATTCACGTCTTGCACCGGGCCGGTAAAGAGGGCATCGGCGCCGCCTACCGCGCAGGATTCTCCTGGGGGCTCGATCGTGGTTACGAACGCCTCGTCGAAATGGATGCCGACGGATCGCACCAGCCGGAACAGCTCAGCCGCCTGCTCGACCGGCTTGACACCTCGGATGTCGTGCTCGGCTCACGCTGGATGCACGGTGGTGCGGTGGAGAACTGGCCGCTGTGGCGCGCACTACTCTCCCGGGGCGGAAGCCTGTACGCCAGGATTATCCTCGGACTGCCGATGCGGGATATCACCGGAGGCTACCGCGCCTTCACCGCCGATGCCCTCAGGACGATCGGTTTCGAGCAGCTGTTGAGCCAGGGTTACTGCTTCCAGATAGACATGCTCTGGCGGGCATATAAAGCGGGGCTGCGCATCGCGGAGGTGCCCATCACTTTCACCGAGCGGTTGCATGGTGAATCCAAGATGAGCTCAGGCATCGTGATGGAGGCCATCATGCGCGTGACGGTGTGGGGGCTGCGCGGGCTGCCGGCACGCATTCGCGGTG
>JAYTEZ010000352.1:0-2080 GCA_043734805.1 Microbacteriaceae bacterium | reverse complement strand
ACGGAGACCGGGCCGCGGACATCCCTCACCGCTCGCGCGACGAGCCCTTCGGTGGGAAGGCGCAGCACAAAGATGCTGGTTGCGCCCGCATCGAGGTAGCGGTTGGCCCGATCCATTGCGCCATCCCAGTCGGCGGGGTTGCTGACCAACGAGTCGACACGAGCATTGATGGCGAGCGGAACGCCGGCCTCGTCCGCTGCCTTGCGTGCGGCCGCGACGCGGGCGACGGCATCGTCCACGGAGAAGAGCGGTCCGCTGTTCTCATGGAGCGAGTCCTCGATGTTGAGCCCGGCTGCTCCCGCCGCAATCAGGCGAGCGACGTTGTGCTGCACGCCCGCAGCATCCGGCGCATAGCCCTTCTCGAAATCGACAGACACCGGCAGCGTGACTGCTGCGGCGATGATGCGAGCGACCTCGAGGGCCGTCTCGACGCTGAGTCCTTCGTTGTCGGGCACGCCGTGCGCGAAACTCACGGCATGGCTGGCGGTGGCGAGCGCCTTGACGCCCTTGGCCTCGGCGACGATGCGGGCGCTAATGGCGTCCCAGACGTTCACGACGATGAGCGGGTCCCCTGGGATGTGAAGGGAGACGAGCAGGGCGGCTTTGTCGGCGAGAGTCATACGTTCAGCCTCTCAAACGGAAGCTGCCAGCGCCAGTGAATTTCGGAGGTTATCGATCGCGTCGGCCCCCGATAGTGCCCGTTCCGGCGGATAGTGCCCGGCGGAACGGCAACTATCCGCCGGAACGGGCACTATCGGGAAGGAAGTGACGGTCAGCGCGCGACATCCTTCCGGGCCTTCACCGGGATGAGTAACAGGAGTCCCGCAAGCAGCACGATCACGATGCCCAGGATGCCCCAGTACTGCGCGCCGAAAAACGCCACAAAACCGGCAAAGAGCAGCGGTGCCAGGAAGCTCACCGCGCGACCCGTCGTCGCGTAGAGGCCGAAGACCTGGCCCTCACGGCCGGCTGGGGTGACCCGAGCGAGAAACGTGCGGCTGGCCGACTGCGCTGGCCCGACAAAGAGGGAGAGGATGAGGCCGCCGACCCAGAAAGCGTTCGATCCGAGGTCATGGGCGAAGAACACTCCGAGTCCCGCGACGATGAGGCCGACGAGCGAGACCACGATGACGGGCTTGGCCCCGAACCTGTCGTCGAAGAGGCCGGCGATGAAGGTGCTCACGCCAGCGACCACGTTGGCCGCGATAGCAAAGATGATCACCTGACCGCTCGAGAAACCGAAAGTGCCCGCCGCGAGGATGCCGCCAAAAGTGAATACGCCGACGAGTCCGTCGCGGAACAACGCGCTTGAGATGAGGAAGAGCACGGTGTTGCGACTCTCCCTCCACAGCGTCGCGATGTCGCGGAAAAGCACGCCATAGGACTGGAAGAATCCGACTTTGACCTCGCGATCGGCTGGAGGGATCTCAGGAACCGTGAAAAGGATCGGCAGCGAGAACAGGAGCGTCCACAGTGCAGCGATGATCGCAATGATGCGGATATTGAGCCCGTTGTCCTCGGTGACGCCCAGGAGGCCGCCGGTGCCGGGGGTCGAGCCCTCGACAACCAGGCCGAAGTACACGATCAGCAGGAGAACGATGCCGCCGAGATAGCCGGCACCCCATCCGAGGCCACTCACCTTGCCGACGGTCTTCGGCGTCGACACCTGGATGAGCATCGCGTTGTAGTTGACGGTGGCGATCTCGAAGAAGACGGTGCCGATCGACACGAGGGCGACTCCGAGGAGGAAGAAGCTCGACTGGCCCTGGACGAAAAACATCAGCGCCATGATGATCACCACAACGCCCGTGTTGATCGCGAGCCAGAGCTTGCGACGCCCTGAGCTATCCGTTCGCTGGCCGAGTACGGGGGCGAGCAGCGCGACGACGATGCCGGCGATCGCGAGCCCGAAGCCGAGGCCGGATGACAGGGGCGCTTCGGCGGCGGTGACCGCCGCGTGAGCGGGGCCCTTCAGATCGACCTCGGCGGCGCGTGCCGCCCTCAGCGCTGGATCGATGAACAGGCTTCCCGTGAGGTACACGGTGAAAACGAACGTCGTGATGACGGCGTTGAACGCGGC
>JAYTEZ010000351.1:0-2239 GCA_043734805.1 Microbacteriaceae bacterium | reverse complement strand
GGTGCGGCGGAGGTGAAAGTCACCTTGTTGGCCCCGGCCTCGCGGGCCATCTGCACGATCTCTTTCGACGTCGTACCGCGCACGATCGAGTCGTCGACGATCAGGATGTTCTTGCCCTTGAACTCGGAGCCCATCGCGTTCAGCTTCTGCTTGACCGACTTCTTGCGCTCCGCCTGGCCGGGCATGATGAAGGTGCGACCGATGTAGCGGTTCTTGTAGAAGCCCTCGCGATATTCGACGCCGAGCTTTTGTGCGACCTGCATCGCGGCCGGCCTGGCGGAATCCGGAATCGGCATCACCACATCGATGTCGCCGAGCGGCGTGTACCGCGCGATTGTGTCGGCCAGCCGGTTGCCGAGGCGCAGGCGTGCTTCGTACACCGAGATCCCGTTCATGATCGAGTCGGGGCGGGCCAGATAGACATACTCGAACGAGCACGGAATCAGCGAGGGCGATTTCGCGCACTGTTTCGAAACCATCTCACCGTCCAACGCGATGAAAATTGCCTCGCCCGGGGCGACATCCCGAACCAGCTCGTAGCCGCCGCTTTCGAGAACGAGGGACTCGGATGCCACGATCCAGTCGGTTCCCACGAAGCCCCTGGCACGCTTGCCGATCACCAACGGACGGATGCCGAACGGATCGCGGAAGGCGAGCAGCCCGTAACCGGCGATGAGGGCGATGGTCGCGTACGACCCTTCCACGCGCTCGTGCACCCGCGCGACCGCCGCGAAGATCTGGTCGGGGTCAAGGTCGGGACCGGTGACCTGTTCCTGCAGTTCGTGCGCGAGCACGTTGACGAGCAACTCGGTGTCAGAGGTCGTGTTGAGGTGTCGGCGATCGACGTGGAACAGCTCTTCCGTGAGCTCTCGCGTATTCGTGAGGTTGCCGTTGTGCACGAGCACGATGCCGTAGGGCGCGTTCACGTAGAACGGCTGCGCCTCCTGCTCGTTCGCCGCTGTGCCCTTGGTGGCATAACGCACGTGACCAAGACCGATGTTGCCCGGAAGCGAGCGCATGTCGCGGGTGCGGAAAGCCTCGCGTACCTGCCCCTTGGCTTTCACCATGTGAAAGGTGCGACCCTCTGCGGTGGCGATTCCGGTGGAGTCCTGACCGCGGTGCTGCAAAAGCAGAAGGCTGTCGTAGACCTGTTGGTTGGCGGGTTCCGAAGAAACGATGCCGACTATGCCGCACATTTCTAGCGCAGTCTCCAGATAGGTAGAATTGGGGTGATTGAGATCAGTCTTTCACGGTTCGAGAACGGAAATCACATGGCCAGCAAATACGCCGAAGCTGGCGTCGATACCGCAGCCGGTGATCTCGCCGTCGAGCTGATGAAGTCCGCGGTCTCGAAGACCCACGGTCCGGAGGTTCTTGGCGGAGTCGGCGGTTTTGCCGGCCTGTTCGACGTGTCGTTCCTCACGTCGTACAACCGCCCACTGCTCGCAACGTCGACGGATGGCGTTGGCACGAAGGTCGCGATCGCCCAGGCCATCGACAAGCACGACACCATCGGCATCGATCTCGTCGGCATGGTCGTCGACGACATCGTCGTGGTCGGCGCGAAGCCGCTGTTTATGACCGACTACATCGCCTGCGGCAAGGTGGTGCCGACCCGGATCGCGGACATCGTGGCCGGAATAGCCCGCGGATGCGCCGAAACCAGCACCGCGCTCGTCGGCGGCGAAACGGCGGAGCATCCCGGCCTGCTTGGTCCGGACGACTACGACGTCGCCGGAGCCGCGGTCGGCGCGGTGGAGGCGGACGCGCTGCTGGGGTCGCACCTCGTGGCCGACGGCGACGTGGTGGTTGCCCTCGGGTCATCCGGCCTGCACTCCAACGGCTATTCGCTCGTTCGGCACATTCTTTCGGGCCGAGGGATCGCGTACACGGAGCACTCGAGCGAACTCGGCGGGCTTGTCGGCGAGGTTTTGCTCGAGCCGACACGGCTCTACACGTCGCCGCTGCTTCGGCTACTCTCAGACCCGCGGGTGGGAACGTCGGTGCACGCGCTCAGCCACGTGACCGGAGGCGGCATTGCGGCCAACCTCGCTCGCGTGCTGCCCGTCGGCAGCTGGGTCGAACTCGACCGGGGCAGCTGGTCGCCGGCACCCGTGTTCCGGGTGCTGGCCGGGTGGGGTGGCATGAGCCTCGAGGAGACTGAAGGAACCTGGAACCTCGGCATCGGAATGATCGCTGTGGTCGCCGCCTCTGCGCTCGACGGTGTCCTCGGGGTGCT
>JAYTEZ010000350.1:0-3237 GCA_043734805.1 Microbacteriaceae bacterium | reverse complement strand
ACGCGCGAATTTTGGCCGATTCGACTGAGAACCGTCAGCAGCACGTTGCGCTCGAGTGACTGAGCCTCGTCGACGATGACGAAAGCATCGTGCAACGATCGACCACGAATGTGGGTGAGCGGAAGAACCTCGAGCATGCCGCGCTCGATGACCTCGTCCAGCACGTTCTGCGAGACGACAGAGCCGAGCGTGTCGAAGACGGCCTGCGCCCAGGGATTCATCTTTTCGGCGGCATCCCCCGGAAGAAACCCGAGTTCCTGGCCGCCGACCGCGTAGAGCGGGCGAAAGACCATGATCTTGCGGTGCTGCTGCTTCTCGAGCACGGCTTCGAGCCCTGCGCACAGCGCGAGCGCCGACTTACCGGTGCCGGCGCGACCGCCGAGTGAGACGATTCCGATCTCGGGATCGAGCAGCATGTCGATGGCGAGGCGCTGCTCGGCCGAGCGACCGTGCAGCCCGAAGATGTCGCGATCGCCGCGCACGAGACGCAGCTCACCCCGTGCCGTGACCCGGCCGAGGGCCGAGCCGCGATCGGAGTGGATGACCAGGCCGGTGTTGACCGGCACGTCCCCGACCAGCCGGGAGCTCAGCTTCTCGGTGTCGTACAGCTGTGCCATCTGCTCTGAGCCGAGCGTGATATCGGCCATGCCCGTCCAGCCGGAGTCGACGGCAAGCTCAGCACGATACTCTTCGGCGGCGAGGCCGATCGACGCGGCCTTCACGCGGAGCGGAAGATCTTTCGAGACGACCGTGACGTCAAGACCGTCATTCGAAAGGTTGAGAGCGACAGCGAGAATTCGCGAATCATTGTCGTTCAGCTGGAGGCCCGACGGCAGTACAGACATGTTCGAGTGGTTGAGCTCGACCCGCAGCGAACCGCCATCCCCGACCGGGATCGGAAAGTCGAGACGTTCATGCTTGATGCGCAGTTCGTCGAGATTGCGCAGCGCCTGGCGGGCGAAGTAACCGATCTCGGGGTCGTGACGTTTTGCCTCGAGTTCCGAAATGATCACCACCGGCAGAACGACAGCATGTTCGGAAAAGCGGAAGATTGCTTTCGGGTCGGACAGCAGCACAGACGTGTCGAGCACATAGGTGCGCTCGGTCTGTTTGGCCTTCCTCTCCGTCTGGAGAGTTTGGCTTGTCCCGGTCTTCTCCACAGCGGCCACGTGAGCTCCATCCCCGAGCGCGTAACACTCGGATCCCTCTGGCGTGACGGCCAACACTCATCCCGAAACGAACTTGCGTGGCCGTCTCGATCAGGCAACATACCCGATGTCTCTGACGGTACGGGGGCGCGCCGGACTCACCCGCTACGACACGCCAGATCTCGGGTTACGTCCGGGTTAATTCGCGATGTCCCGGCTACACCGTGATAGCGGAGGCGTAGCTCGTAAACGCGGCCTTCAGCATCTCGAAGCTCTCGTCATCCGTCGACACGTGCGGGCTCACGCGAACCGCGTTCTGGCGGATGGTCACGGTGACGCCGTGGTTGAAGAGGGATGCCGTGAGCACCGTGAGCTGGTCGAGTGCGGGCTCGAGAACGACGATTCCCGCTCGTTCGTTCTCCGCCCTCGATGAGACGACCGGAATGGCGAACTCATCGGCCAGGTCGATCACCCGCGTCACCTTCTCCGCCACCCGCGCGTTGATGCCAGCGACACCGACCTTCGCGATGTCCTCGAGGGCCATGGCGAATCTCGCCTGCGCAATGGGACTCGGATGGCTGATGCTGAAGGCGGCGGCCCCGTGCGTCGGCGGCAGCACTTCGTCGAGCGGCAGGTCGTCCTCATCGGTCGCACTGAAGCCGGAGAAGACCGGGGTCAACTGCTCGGCAGCACGGTCGCTCAGCGCCAGGAAGCCGGTTCCCCATCCGGCGCGCACCCACTTCTGTCCGCCAGCGGTCAGGACATCGACCACCTCGTAGGGTGCGTCGACGACCCCGAAGCCCTGGATGGCGTCGACGATCAGCAGCCGGTCGCCGATCACCTGGCGGATGCCCTCGATGTCCGCGAGATAGCCGGTACGGAAATCCACGAGACTGACGGCGACCGCGACGGTGTTCTGGGTGAGCTGGTCGCGGATCACCCCCGGTGTGACCGGGCCGCCCGCTGTATCGAGCCAGACCGGAGCGAGGACCCCGAGGGTGTCGGCCGCGCGCACCGTGGCAAAAGTGAGTGCCGGAAACTCGCTCCTGGCGAGCAGCACAGCACCGGTGATCCCGAACATGGCGTGCATGAGACCGGAGCTCGTGTTGGGCTGGAACGAGATCTGGTTCGCCCGGAATCCGGTCACGGCGCCAACGGCCTCACGCACGCGCTCGTCCTGCCGATCGAGACTCACCAGGCTGCCGAAGCGGGCCCGGCGCAGCAGTTCGACCTGCGCCTGTTCCTCCTCGATGACGGCACGGCCGAGCGGACCGAGGCTGGCAAAGTTGACATAACCGGGTTCTTCAGTAAAGCCGGCAGCGAATTCCTCGATTGTCATCATTTCTCAACTACCGTAGCGCCGTTGGCGTCGAGCGTAGTCACGAAGCGCACGCAGGAAGTCCACCTCCCGCAAATCGGGACCGAGCGCTTCGACGAAGTAGAACTCACTGTGCGCGCTCTGCCAGAGCATGAAATCGCTCAGGCGCTGCTCGCCCGAGGTGCGAATGACGAGGTCAGGGTCGGGCTGTCCACCGGTATAGAGGTGGTCGCCGATCAGTTCCGGCGTGAGGATCTCGGCGAGTGCATCGAGGGTGCCACCCTCTTTGCCGTGCTGGGTGATGATGCTGCGCATCGCATCCGCAATCTCGCGTCGGCCGCCATAGCCGACCGCCAGATTGATGTGCAGGCCGGTGTTGGAACGGGTTCGCTCCTCGGCCGCGGTGAGGCTCTCGACGAGGGAAGGCGGCAAAGCGTCATCGGAGCCGACGTGCTGCACGCGCCAGTTTCTGAAGTGCGACAGGTCTTCGGCAAGATCGGCGATGATCGGGAACAGCTCATCGAGCTCCTCCTTCGGTCGGCCGGTGAGATTGTCGGTCGAGAGCAGGTACAGGGTCGCGACAGAAATGCCGAGGTCGTCGCACCAGATCAGAAACTCACGGAACTTCGCGGCGCCGGCCCGGTGACCATGGGCCGCCGTTTCGAGCGGGCGTTGGCGCGCCCAGCGGCGGTTGCCATCCAGGATCATCGCGACGTGTTTCGGCAGGTCCTGGGTCGTGAGCCAGCGTCGAATCCGGTTCTGGTAGACACC
>JAYTEZ010000349.1:0-1692 GCA_043734805.1 Microbacteriaceae bacterium | reverse complement strand
TGGCGGCCGACGCAGCTCACCTGCCATTCCGCGATGCGACATTTGCATGGGCGGCCGAGACCCTGGTGAGCACTTCGACCGCGACCCGGCGCAGCGGTGCGGCCATCTCGAGTCGTGTGGAACCGGACGCCTCCGGCCAGGAGGCTTTTTCCGACAGGAATACAGGGCAATCCCCGACTCGCACCGCACCAGCGTGGCCGTATTATATAACTAGTCGCTTGTTCGGTTGATTATATATCTCGATGAGGAGGAACGGATGACGAGCATCGTGATTCTCGGCGGAGGCACCGCCGGCACCATCATGGCCAATCGTCTACGGCGGCAGTACGCGGCTGCGGTCAAGGCGGGCGCGACGACGGTCACCGTCGTGGACCAGGACGAGCGCCACGTGTATCAACCCGGCCTGCTCTTCCTCCCATTCGGACTCTACGAGCCGGAGCAGCTCGTCCGCTCGCGGCGGCCTCTCCTGCACCGCGACATCACATACCGCACCGCGATCATCGACCGGGTGGACGTCGACCACAGCATCGTCCACTTGGCGAAAGGCCCGCCGATCTCGTACGACGTGCTGATCGTCGCCACCGGCACGCGCGTCGCGCCGGAGGAAACAGAGGGGCTCACCGGTGTGGGATGGCAGAATCGCATGTTCGACTTCTACACCATGGATGGCGCGACCAGGCTCCGTGACGCGCTCGCCCGCTTCACCAGCGGCCGCATCGTGATCAACGTCGTCGAGATGCCCATCAAGTGCCCGGTGGCTCCGCTCGAATTCGCCTTCCTTGCGGACTGGTACTTCACCAAGCGGCACCTCCGCGAGAAGGTCCAGATCACGTACGCGACCCCGCTCGATGGCGCGTTCACCAAGCCTGCGGCGTCGCGAGCGCTCGCCCACCTGCTCCGCGACAAGAATATCGAACTCGTGACGGAGTTCAGCGCGGGCCGCGTGGACGGGGAGCACGGCGCCCTCTATTCGTGGGACGAACGCGAGGTCCCATTCGATCTGCTCGTCACGATCCCGCTGCACATGGGGGCCGAGTTCGTCAGCCGCTCGCCGGGCCTGGGAAACGACGCGGGCTTCGTCCTCACCGACCCGCACACGCTCCAGGCGCGCGTTGCCCCTAACATCTTCGCCATCGGCGACGCCACCGATGTCCCGTCGTCCAAGGCCGGCTCCGTGGCACACTTCGAGGCCGAGGTGCTGACTGACAACGTGCGCCACTTTCTGGCGGGTGAGCCGCTCGACCCGGGCTTTGACGGGCACGCCAACTGCTTCATCGAAACAGGATTCGACAAGGCGCTCCTCATTGATTTCAACTACGACACGGAGCCCCTGCCCGGCACCTTTCCCATCCCGGGGATCGGGCCGATGCGGCTGCTCGAAGAGTCACGCCTCAATCACTGCGGAAAGCTGGCGTTCCGATGGATCTACTGGAACGTCCTCCTCCCCGGCCACGACATCCCCGGGGTGGGCCCGCGGATGTCAACGCGCGGCAAGCGGCGCGACACACCGCCGCCGCCGCCGACCACCACCACCACACACACGGGAGCCGAGCAGGGCCTACCTGCCGGAAGCGCCACATGATGACCACGATTGCTGGCACCGTCCTCGACGTTGACGCCGAGGGGTTCCTTCAGAAGCCCGACCAGTGGAATGAAGAGATCGCCCGCGAGATCGCGCGCGACGTCGGTATC
>JAYTEZ010000348.1:0-8004 GCA_043734805.1 Microbacteriaceae bacterium | reverse complement strand
CTGTGCCGACCTGGGCGATCACGCTCGCGCTTCAGGATGCCGGATCCGGGTTGCTGCTGAGCAGCCAGAAGGTGATCCCCGAGCGGCTTCTCGCCGACGGATTCGTATTCCGCCACAGCACGGTGGAACAGGCGATCGACGCATTCCTGCCCTAGCGGGTCTCGCGGTCCAGGCTGATCGCGCGGCGGATCGACTGTCGTGCTCGCCGGCGATCGCCGCTCGCGTCATAGGCGAGCCCGAGTCGAAACCAGGCCTGCCAGCTGCCAGGGTCCGCTTCGACCTCGGCCTTGTACTTCGGGAACTCGGCATCAGCGGAACTTCGCTCCGGGCGCCCACTCGTGCGCTTGGGCAGAGTGTCGACGGGAAGCTCGCCCGCCTTCTCGAGTCGGCGCACCAGAGCCTGGGTCCGGATGCCGAAAACCAGTTCGGCGACCAGAACCCACGCCCCGATAAGCGGAAGAACGATAAGCGCGATTCCGAGCGCCCTTGACACACCGTTGTCGATGAGGACGAGCCGCACCGCCAGTCTGGTCACGAGCACCAGGTAGAGCAGAAGAAGCGCCGACATGAGAACGGCCGCGATTCGACCGGTCATTCGAGGTCGGACGGTACTTGCGGGGCCGTAGTCGGGTGCACGGTGCCGAGGTCGATGAGTTTGTCGAGACCGACAGTCACGCCGCGCGCCGCAGACAGCGCGCGCAACGCGAGCAGGATTCCGCCCTCATAAGCGGTGGGTGCGAGCGTCTCGTGGCTGAGCGTGAGGACCTCACCCGTGCCACCAAAGACGACATCCTGTTTGGCGACGACTCCCTGCATCCTCAGCGAGTGGATCGGCACGCTTGACACCTGCTGACCACGCGCCCGCTGGTCTGTGTGTGGCGCGACCACCGGTCCGATCGCCGCGCGCGCGTTGCCGATCAACTCGGCCGTGTGGGTTGCTGTGCCCGATGGCGAGTCGACCTTCGACGCGTGGTGGACCTCGATGATTTCGATCGAATCGTAGAAACGAGCCGCTATGGCGGCGAAAGCCGTCGCGAGCACGGATCCGACAGAGAAGTTCGGGACGATGATGACGCCGACGTTGCCGCCTCCCGTCACGTTTGTCTCCGCGACCTTCTGTGTGAGCTCAGCGATGCGGTCGCTGGACCAGCCGCTCGTGCCGACCAGAACGCTCTTTCCATGGTCGACGGCGAAATCGACGATGCCCTGGCTCACGGCCGGCAGCGTCACGTCGACAACGACATCGGCGTCGAGCATCGCGTCGAGCGAAGCGGAAGAGTCGAGTTGCGCGACGAGCTCGAAGCCGTCGGCTTCCCGCACGAGTCGCGCAACGAGCTGGCCCATCCTGCCTGTCGCACCGATGACGGCGACCCTGATTGTCATGGCCCAAATCTACCAAGACACCGGACGGCGGGTTTCGACACGCGTCCGCGTCCCGCGGACGCTGTTCAACCGGCACGGGCGCCATAGGCTTGGCGCATGGTTTCGTGGCGAGAGGCATCGACCGACGATCATTCGTCCGTTCGCCTGCTGAGCGAATACTTCGACAGTCGGGCTCGAGGATTTCCCGCCGCTGCGGGCAGGTATCGCACGCTGTTCCCTTCCGCGGAGCAGTTTGCCCGGCCACGCGGGGTGTTTCTCATCGTCGAGGGTGTTGGCACACTCGGCGAGCCTGCGGATGTCGGGTGCGGCGGCATCCGGATGATCGAGCCGGGCGAATCGGGCGCCACCCGCTTCGAGGTCAAGCACCTCTGGCTGCAACCACACGCCCGGGGACGCGGCTACGGTCGCGCGCTGTTGTCGGAACTCGAAGCCCGGGCACGCGCGCTCGACGCACGCGAACTCGTGCTCGACACCAACGCGAGTCTTGCTGCTGCGGCCGGGCTCTACCGGTCTTCCGGCTTCGTCGATATTGCTGCCTACAACGACAACCCGAATGCCACAAACTGGTACGGCAAACAGCTTCCTTAGAAGGGCTGGCCATCCGGCAGGCCGGTGCGGAGTTCGGCCGGCAGGTGACCGAGATCGTTGTGGGCGATGAGCACGGGCGGCTTCGCGGATCGCACCCGGATGATCGTAAGCCCGCAGTTGGCCTGGTTGAGCCCCATCCAGCGCCAGGCCGGTGCGGTGAAGACCTCGCGCACGAACCAGGCGATCACGAAGTTGTGAGTGATCAGCAGGTCGTGGCGATCTTCCCGGGCCGGCGTCAGCCACTCGGCTACGGCATCCGCCATTTGAGCCTGACCGGCCTCGATCTGGTCGGCGGTTACCGACCCGAAGAATGGCTCGAAGACGTGGGGCATGTCCGGCGTCGGGCCGGAGGGAATGCAGTCAAACAGCAGCGCGGATGGCTGTGGGTCGAGACTCGGCATGCTCGCTGTCATGATGCGCGCGGTTTCCTCTGAGCTCTGCAGGGGCGAATGCCAGGCTCCCGTAAAAGGGACACCGCTCAGTCGATTGGCGACGAGCCTGGCCTGGCGCTGGCCGCGCGCGGAGAGCGGTCCGTCCGGCATACCGTGTTCGGCATCCTGCTGCTCGCCGTGGCGGACCAGGTAAATGAAGTGGGACATCTGTGTTCCTGTGTTCCTGAGTTGCTGGGTTCCGGTTGGATCTGTCCTGCGGGTTCAGGCTTGAACGGGCTCGTCGATGAGCCCCTCGAACGTTTCCCGCTCGACCGTGCCGACGGCAGCGATTGAGAGCGGGCGCGATGCGAGCTCGATGGCGAGCTCGCTCACATCATTGGCCGTCACCAGTGCGAGGCGGCGAAGTGACTCGTCGAGGTCGGAGAATTCGCCGAGCGTGATCTCCGAGCGACCGAGACGCGACATGCGGGTGTCCGAATCCTCGAGGGCCAGCGCGGATGCTCCGCTGAGCTGGCCGACGGCGCGCCGCATCTCATCGTCGGTGACGCCGCCCGTCCCCAGGTTGCGGAATTCGGCGAGCATCAGCTCGGCGACCTGTCCGGCCTTGGCGGGTGAACATCCCGCGTACAGCCCGAAGAGTCCGGCATCAGAAAAGCTCGGGGAAAAAGAGTAGACGGAGTAGGCAAGCCCGCGCTTCTCGCGGACCTCCTGGAACAGCCGGGACGACATGCCGCCACCGAGGATGGAGTTGAGCACGGCCATCGTGGAGCGCCGCTCATCGGCGGCGGGGATACCGGCGACCCCCATCAGGATATTCGCCTGTTCAATGGGGCGATGCACAACGACGAGCGGGCTGCCGCGCTCGATCACATCACGAGTTGCGCCGCGATGCGCGACCGGGCTGGCCTCGATGCGCAGGTCCCAGCCCGCGGCGGTCAAGGCGCGCTGCACTCCGGCGACGAGCTCATCGTGGTCGACGGCACCCGCGACCGTGATGACGAGGTCACAGGCGCGATAGTTGACCCGGTAGTGGTTCCAGACAGACTCTCGCGTCGCCGCCCGGATCGTTTCCGGGCTGCCACCGATCGGGCGCCCGAGTGGGTGATCACCCAGCACCGCCTCGAAGAACCGCTCGCTCGTGACATCCGCAGGATCGTCGTCGGCCATCGAAAGCTCTTCGAGGATGACCCCGCGCTCGGTCTCGAATTCCGTCGCGTCGATGATCGATGACGTCATCATGTCGGAGAGCACTTCGACCGCCATGGGCAGGTCGCGATCCTGCACCTTCGCGTAATAGCAGGTGTATTCCTTGGCCGTCATGGCGTTGTGCTCGCCACCGACGGCGTCGAAACTGACGGCGATGTCGAGCGCGGTACGGCTGGTCGTACCCTTGAACAGGAGATGTTCCAGGAAGTGTGTGCTGCCGTAGGTTTCCGGCAATTCGTCTCGGGAGCCCACCGCCACCCAGTAGCCAACGGTCGAACTGCGAGCACCCGGAACCTGCTCACTGAGAATGCGTACTCCGCTCGGCAATACGCTGCGTCGCACGAGAGAATCGCCGGATGCGGTGAAGTTCAGTTCGGCAAGGCCGAGAGGAAGCGGGACTGCACCGTTCATTGGAATTAGCCTACGTCACCGCTGACCCTGCAGCGCACGAATCGCCGCCCCCTCAATTGGGGACGGCCGCTTCCAAAAAATGAGGACAAACCGACTTGTCTGTCCCCGCTGTTGTGCTACAGTTTTTGAAATCGAGCTGATCACCCAGAGGTTTGCTCGAAGCCCATTACCCGAAGATGTGCGTACCACCAGTAATACCGCGAACCCGAACCTCGCGGGCACGAAACCCGGCCTTTCCCCCCAAAGTCCGGTCAGCTGCCGAACGGCTTGAGGACACCTAGCCGAATAGCCCGAGGGAGCCACGCTGTGCCGATTGTTGAGAGAGTTCCAATCGGCCAGCGCGCCCCCTGGCTCACCCTCCCACTCACCGCTTCGGCTGCTCCGGCCAAACGTCGGATTCTCGAGACGGCAAACCGACTCTTCTATGACGACGGTATTCGCAGCGTAGGCATCGACCGGCTGATCAGCGAGTCCGGCGTTACCAAGGCGACGTTCTACAAGCATTACGGATCCAAAGACCGGCTCATCGTCGCCTACGTTGCCCAGCGCCACCTGGTTGAGAAGCAATTCGTGGACGACCTCATCGCCGAAGCCGATGGACCAGAGGGAGCGATCCGCGCCCTGCTCGACGTGATGGTGACCGCTATCGAGGCTCCGGGTTTTCGCGGCTGCCCATTCATCAACGCCGCTACAGAGTTCACGGATTCCCGCCACGCGGTTCGCCAGCTGGTTACCGAACATCGCGAGTGGTACGCCGATACCCTCACCGGCCTGTTGAGGGACATCGGCCACTCCCTGCCCGGAGAGGCTGGCGATGATCTCATCCTCGTTCGTGACGGTGCAATGACCGGCGGATATGCCGGAGACCCGGTTGCAGCGACGACTGCACTGTTGCGCGGCGCAGAGCGGATCCTGGCCGAAGCTCGCAGGTAGCCTCCGCGACCATTACCCTCGTGGTAGTGCCGCCGCGCCGGGCGACGGACAGGCTCCGCACCCTCGAGAGGAACCATCATGACCGTCAGCTTCACGTTGCTCACACTCATCACCATCGTCGCTGCCGCCCTCTCGATCTACGACGGAATCGCGCGCCTTCGCGGCAAACGAAGCAACTCGATCCTCGCGATCGCCGAGCTGGTGTTCTCGGTTCTGTTGGTGCTGTCAGTCTTCATCGCCTTCCCTTCGCCGTTTTCGACACTCCTGTTCGCCATCATCCTCGAGGGGGTGTTGCTTCTCGTCCTGCTCTTCCGCGGCACCGGCCGAAGAGGGGCGACGATGATCACGACCATCGCGATCATCCTGATCGCGATCGTCATCCTGATCGCCGCTGGCTGGCTGCGCATTCCCGGTATCAGCTAGAGGTCACGCCCAGAGGGTGAGGCGGTCAGGCTTCAGCTGATCAGGCGGACGCGCGATCGAGTTCGGCGACCTGGTGGCGACTCAGTTGCACCCGTGCGGCGGCGACGAGCTCGAGCACCTGCTCGGGCTGGCTGGCACTCGCGACCGGCGCGACGACGTTCGGTTTACTGAGGAGCCAGGCGAGCGCAATCGTGGCAACGCTGACCTGCTGCTCACGGGCGACCAGGTCGAGCGTCGCCAGGATGCGCTGTCCACGCTTGGTCAGGTATCGGGCGGCTTCCGGACCGCGATTGTGCGTGCCGAGGTCTGCCTTCGAGCGATATTTGCCGCTCAGGAATCCGCTGGCGAGCGCAAAGCGAGGCATCACGCCAAGTCGCTGCTGCGATGCGACCTCGGCGAGGTCTCCCTCGTACTCGGTGCGGTGAAGAAGGTTGTAGTGGTTCTGCAGGGCGACCATCGGGGTGACGCCAAGCTGGGCCGCAATGACCCGCGCCTCGATGAGTCGGTTTCCCGAGTGGTCGGAAGCACCAAAATAGCGCACCTTGCCCGCACGGATGAGATCGTCGACGGCGAGCAGAGTCTCCTCGAACGGCACGGACTCGTCGTCGATGTGCAGGTAGAGAAGGTCGATGTAGTCCGTCTGGAGGCGTTGAAGCGAGGAATTGACCGCGCGGCTGATCGCCCTGGCGGTCACGCCCGAGTTGTCCGCGCTCTTGCCGATCTTGGTTCCGATGACGATTCCGGCGCGGACGCGACGATCGCGCATCCAGTTTCCCACCATGATCTCGCTGCGCCCACCGGCGTAAGAATCGGCGGTATCGATGAAGTTGCCGCCGTTCTCGAAGTAGGCATCGAGGATGCTGTTGGTCAAGCCGCCGTCGGCCGTCCAACCGAAGACGTTGCCGCCGATCGCGAGGGGAAATACGCGGAGATCTGACTGGCCGAGTCGGCGACGAATCGGGATGGGAACTTCGAGCGTCGGCACGTCTGCGCTTGACGGGCGCGCGGTAGCCGCTGGCGTTGGCGCGCCAGCAGCGGGCGTCAATTGGTCGGGTAATACCTGAGTCATACGCACCCCCCGGTGCAGTTAACAATTTGTTGGTGAAGAATTTCTGCGAACACGATTTCGGTCTCGTGATCGTCTGATTTCGACAATAGATCAGACCGGTGACAAAGCAGCTGGCGTTGCGCGAATTATTGGCCGCGGCGCCCGAATCGTTATCAGGTCGAGATCAGCCCCCGTTTGCGGTGAATCCGCAACTCGGGAGCGCGAAAGAACCCCACCCCGCCGAAGCGGGATGGGGTTCTCGGTCCGGGGCCTCGACACTGCGGCGAGCTCAGTGCATTTCAGACTGCGCTCGCGAGGCCACCGGTGGGTGAACTAGACGTTCAGCGGTTCGCCCTCGGATGAGGTGTCAACGTTCTCGGAGCCGGCGCCGCGATCCTGTGTGTCCGCGCCATCCGCACCGCTTACATCAGACTCGTCAGCCTCGACCGGAGCAAGGGACAGCTTTCCGCGATCATCGATCTTGGTGATCTCGACCTGGATCTTCTGTCCGATTGCGAGCACGTCTTCGACGTTCTCGACGCGCTTGCCACCGGCGAGCTTACGCACCTCGGAGATGTGCAGCAGGCCATCCTTGCCAGGGGTGAGAGACACGAACGCACCGAAGGTGGCGATCTTGACGACCGTACCGAGGAAGCGCTCCCCCACCTCGGGGTTGAGCGGGTTGGCGATCGCGTTGACGGCGGCGCGAGCTGCCTCCGCCGACGGGCCGTCGACAGCGCCGATATAGACGGTTCCGTCATCCTCGATCGAGATGTCGGCTCCGGTGTCATCCTGGATCTGGTTGATCGTCTTGCCCTTCGGGCCGATCAGCTCGCCGATCTTGTCGATCGGGATCTGCACCGAGATCACGCGAGGCGCGGTCGGAGCCATCTCATCCGGAGCGTCGATCGCGGCATTCAGCACGGCGAGGATCGCGGTGCGAGCCTCTTTCGCCTGCTTGAGCGCGCCATCGAGCACGGAGGACGGAAGCCCCGCGAGCTTGGTGTCCAGCTGGATGGCTGTGACGAACTCACTCGTTCCGGCGACCTTGAAGTCCATGTCGCCGAGTGCGTCTTCGGCGCCGAGGATGTCGGTGAGCGCCGCGTAACGGGTCTCGCCGTCGACCTCATCGGAAACGAGTCCCATTGCGATACCCGCAACCGGGGCGCGCAGCGGCACACCGGCGTTGAGCAGTGACAGGGTGGATGCACAGACAGAACCCATCGACGTCGAACCGTTGGATGAAAGAGCCTCAGACACCTGGCGGATCGCGTACGGGAACTCCTCGCGGCTCGGCAGCACCGGCACGATGGCGCGCTCGGCGAGGAAGCCGTGCCCGATCTCGCGACGCTTCGGCGATCCGACGCGGCCGGTCTCACCGGTCGAGTAGGGCGGGAAGTTGTAGTGGTGGAGGTAACGCTTCTTCTTCACCGGGGCGAGGGAGTCGATCTGCTGCTCCATCTTGAGCATGTTCAGCGTGGTGACACCCAGGATCTGGGTCTCTCCGCGCTGGAAGATCGCGGAACCGTGAACGCGCGGGATGACCTGCACTTCGGCGTCGAGGGCACGGATGTCCGAGAGGCCACGGCCGTCGATGCGCACACCGTCGGTGAGGATGCG
>JAYTEZ010000347.1:0-3672 GCA_043734805.1 Microbacteriaceae bacterium | reverse complement strand
GAAAGTGCATGTCGTGAAGTCAGCGCACAGCCAGCATGACGTTCACGACAGCGTCGAGCAGCAGGTCTACCTGCGCCTCCCGGTAGCCGCCTTTCTTCGGACGGAAGGCAACCATCCGCACCTCGTCGATGCTCATCGGCTTCCCGTCCTGAAAGTAATTGACCAGCCTCCTGGCGAAGGCATCGACATCTTTGCAGTGGTAGCCGTTCCTCAGGAAGCTCCCCCGATCGAAGCGGTGTCCGACCGGCCGGGCAAGCCGATCGAGGATCTCTTTCGCGATCGTGCGAGCCTCGGCATACCAGGCCTCGTCGCCGCGCTCCTGAATCGCGCGCTCGCGCTCACGGGTGGCGAAAGCATCCTCGAGACGCTCCAGAGCCGCGTCAACGTGCACCGGGGAATACCCGCCTTTCTCGAGCGCGAAGGCCATCTGGCGGATGTTCGTGGCATTCACGACGGCGGGCTCGTGGGGTTCGGCCGAGTATGCTCGGCGGGCGTCCTCGAGAAAGTCTTCGACCTGGTCGACGCTGTAGCCACGGCGCGACTTGCGGGTGCGGGGAAACGTTGTGCTCACCGGTCTATTGTGCCCTACTCCCCCTCCGCTTCTCGTTGAGGACGCAGCTGAGTGGGTCGAGGGCGATCAGGTGAAGATGAGGAAGAGGACGTAGGCCGCCGCCGCGCTCGGCAGGATCGAGTCGAGACGATCGAGGAAACCACCGTGCCCCGGCAACCAGGTGCTGATGTCCTTGATTCCGAGATCGCGCTTGATCAGCGACTCGGTGAGGTCACCGACCGTGGCGGTGAACACGATCACGGCCCCGAATATGAGCCCAAACCACCACGGCTCCTGCAGCATGAAGACGGCGAGCAGCACACCGGCCAGGAGCGCCATGACCACCGAACCGGCGAAGCCTTCCCAGGTCTTCTTCGGGCTGATGCGCGGCGCCATCGCATGCTTACCGAACAGCAGGCCGGTGGCGTACGCACCCGTGTCGATCGAAATCACGAGCAGGAGGAAGGCCAGCGTCCACCATTCGCCGCCGTTCTGGGCCGCGAGCAACACGGCGAAACTCCCGAGAAACGGCACGTAGGCCTGGATGAAGGTGCCAGCCGCGACATCCGACCACAGCGCCCTCGCCGTGCCCCGATGACCCGGGCCGGCCAACTCAACGACCCGCCAGAGTGCGACAAACAGAATGCCGGCGAGAGTGACCAGCCACCGGCCCTGGTCGGCGAGATAGAAGGCCGCAGGAACTGCGGCGACGGCGACCGCGGCGGTCGGCCAGCGCGGAACATCGCGCCCGGCGAATCGGAGAGCGCTGGCGAGTTCGAACGACGTGAACCCGATGAGCGCGCCCGCGAAGATCATGAACAGAGCCTTGACGAAGATGAGGCTGAAGACGAGGGCGAGTCCAAGCCCGACACCGATCAGGATGGCCAGCGGAAGATTGCGTCCGGTTCGCGCCTCGATCTTCACGTTCGTCGCGTCGATTTGGGCGCGCGTTGCGGCGACCTGTGCTTTGAAATCCTCCTCGAGCGCGTGCGCGCGCGCTTCGAGCTCTTCGCGTTTGAAGCGACGACGCCGCTTCTTCCGGGCGGCCGGGGCGGTCTCGGGAGCATCCGTCATTTAGACCTCGAGAAGCTCGGTTTCCTTCTTCTTAAGCGCGTCGTCGATGGCGTCGATGTGCGACTTCGTAACGGCTTCGAGTTCCTTCTCGCCGCGTGCAACCTCATCGTCACCCACCTCGGCTTTGAGGGCATCGAGGTCGTCTTTCGCCTTTCGACGGATGTTGCGGATCGAGACCTTGGCATCCTCCCCCTTGGCGCGAACGATCTTCACGAACTCCCGGCGACGTTCCTCGGTCAGTTCAGGAAGAGTGACCCTGATGATCACACCATCGTTGCCGACGTTGGCACCGAGGTTCGGGGCGGTCGCAATAGCGCGCTCGATATCTTTGAGAGCCCCCTTGTCATACGGGGTGATGAGGAGGGTGCGCGCCTCGGGGTTGTTCATGCCGGCGAGCTGCCCGAGCGGGGTCGGAGTGCCGTAGTAGTCGACCAAAATCTTCTGGAACAGAGCCGGATTCGCACGACCCGTTCGCACGTTACTGAAGTCGTCCTTGGCGGCTTCGACGGATTTGTGCATCTTGTCTTTGGCCTCGGCCAGGACGTCGGAAATCACTTGGGTCTCCTTCAGGGAATAGAACTACTTGAGTTTACCGACCTAGTTCGAGACCAGGGTTCCGATGCGTTCGCCGAGAATTGCGGCCGTAACGTTGCCGCGCGGCTCCATGCCGAAGACCACCATTGGCATCCCGTTGTCCATACACAGGCTGAACGCCGTCGAGTCGACGACCTTGAGGCCCCGAACGAGCGCCTCCTGGTAGGTGATTTCGTCGATCTTCCACGCGGTCTTATCGGTGCGAGGATCAGCGGAGTACACGCCATCCACACCATTCTTTGCGACGAGCACGACCTGGGCGTCAATCTCGAGGGCGCGTTGGGCTGCAACGGTGTCGGTCGAGAAGTAGGGCAGACCGACTCCGGCGCCGAAGATGACGACCCGGCCTTTCTCGAGGTGACGTTCTGCACGACGCGGGATGTACGGTTCGGCGACCTGGGTCATCGAGATTGCCGACTGCACGCGGGTCGCAGCCCCAGCCTGCTCGAGGAAGTCCTGCAGTGCTAGCGCGTTCATGACCGTGCCGAGCATGCCCATGTAGTCCGCCCGGCCTCGGTCCATGCCGCGCTGGCTGAGCTCTGCGCCGCGGAAGAAGTTGCCACCGCCGACGACGATCGCGATTTCGACCTCCTGCGCGGCTTCAGCGATCTCCTTTGCGAGCTCGCTCACCACGTCGGGGTTGAGACCGACCGCGCCTCCGCCGAAAGCTTCACCGGAAAGTTTGAGCAGAACCCGTCTCGTGCGCGTGCCCGTCATGCTCTCTCCTTCGATCGTGGCCCAGTACAGGTTATCGGTGCAACGGGCGCCGCAGTAGCAGTCCGTGGACCGCTACCGCGGCGCTCGATGCACTACTCACCCCTCGAGTCGGCGCTTGTGACGACTTCACGCCCGCGCGGAAGTCGCCACAACTCCCGACTCGGCGACCTCGCGCCCGCCCCAAACCCGAGAATGGGCCCGGATCGCGTTGGCGATGCGGGCCCATTCTCGAGCTGCTCGAGCTGCTCGGGATGCGAGCTGCCCATGGTGCGGGGTGCTTACGCGCCGACCTTGAAGCGGGCGAACCCGTTCACGGTGAGTCCGGCATCCTTCAGAACCTTGGCGACGGACAGCTTGTTGTCGCGCGCATAGTCCTGTTCGGAAAGCACCACCTGCTTGAAGAAGCCGTTGATGCGACCCTCGATGATTTTCGGCAGCGCAGCTTCTGGCTTGCCCTCGTTGCGGCTGATCTCCTCGACGATACGACGCTCGGTTTCAACATCCTCCGCGGGCACCTCATCGCGCGACAGATACTGCGGGTCGGCGAAGGAAATGTGCTGCGCGATGCTGCGCGCCGTCTCCGCGTCGTCTCCCGAATAGCCGACGACCACACCAACCTGCGGAGGCAGGTCTTTGCTGGTCTTGTGCAGGTACACCGCGAACCTATCGCCGGACACGACCGCAACGCGTCGAAGTTCGATCTTCTCGCCGAGAATCGCAGCCTCGTCACCGATCAG
>JAYTEZ010000346.1:0-1583 GCA_043734805.1 Microbacteriaceae bacterium | reverse complement strand
GCCGCGAAACTGTGCATGAGCTCGGTGTGGGCGGTTTCCGGCGACTGCAGTCCACGCAGTGCACCGACCGAGACCGGGAAGAAGGCAAGGTAACTCGCGATGACCGCAACCGACATCCAGCGCTCCCAGCTGAAGCCGCCGAACTGCAACTGACCGCCCCAGGTGACGACGAGCGGTGCGAGGGCGATGAGAGGCACGGTCTGGCTGAGCACGAGCCAGGGCAGGATGGCAGATTCGGCAACACGGAACCGCAGCATGAGCAGCGCAAGGCCCACACCGACCACCGCGCCGATCAGAAGCCCAATGGCCGCGATTCCAAGGCTCGACAGGCAGCCGAGCAGCACGGCGAGCCAGACCGGCTCGGCGCCCACGGCCGACGTGACCGGCGCGAATACCCGCTCGAACATCGCTCCCAGATGCGGCATCGAGATGTCATCGGTGCGCGGGAACAGGAGAACCCCATTGACACTCCAGCCCTTAAGCGGACCGAGGTTCTTGTAAAGCTCCCAGAGCACAGCGAGTATCAGGACGCCCGCGGCGCCAAGAAGAATCGCACGGGTTCGTTTCATGCCTTGGCCACAATGTGTTCGCGCAACGCCGGAATTACGGTCTCGCCGTAGACGCGAAGAGTCTCTTCCTTGTTGTCGTGCTGCAGGTAGCCGGCGAACTGGTCGACGCCGAGTTCCTTCAGTGCCCTGAGCTTGACGACGTGATCGTCAGCGGTTCCGAGCAGGCAGAAACGATCGACGATGTCGTCGGGTACGAACGCGGTGTGGGTGTTGTCGGCCAATCCGTGTTCGTTGTAGTCGTAACCCTCGCGCGCCTTGATGTAATCGGTGAGCGCCTTCGGCACCGAAGAGCTCTCCCCATACTTCGAAACGATATCGGCGACGTGGTTGCCGACCATGCCGCCGAACCAGCGGCACTGGTCGCGCATGTGCTGCCAGTCGTCGCCGATGTACATGGGCGCCGCGACACAAAACTTGATCGAAAGCGGATCGCGACCGGCCTTCTCGGCGGCGTCGCGAACCCTCGTGATCATCCACTCGGCTATGTCGAGGTCGGCGAGTTGCAGGATGAATCCGTCCCCAACCTCCCCCGCGAGCTTGAGCGCGAGCGGTCCGTAGGCGGCAACCCAGACCTCGAGCTCGCTTCCCGTGCTCCACGGGAACTGTAGCTGCGCACCGTTGTACTCGACGCTTCGGCTGTTAGCTAATTCACGAATGACGTGGATCGCCTCGCGCAGCGTCTTCAGGGTCGTTGGCGCACCGTTGATCACGCGCACCGCGGAGTCACCGCGACCGATGCCGCAGATCGTGCGGTTGCCGTACATCTCGTTGAGGGTCGCATAGAGGGATGCGGTGACGGTCCAGTCTCGCGTCGCCGGGTTGGTGACCATCGGTCCCACTTTCACCCGGTTCGTCTCGGCGAGAATCTGGCTGTAAATCACATACGGTTCCTGCCAGAGCAGGTGCGAGTCGAAGGTCCAGACGTACTCGAAGCCGTGCTGCTCGGCGAGCTTGGCAAGGTGCACGGTGCGTGAGGCCGGGGGGTTGGTCTGTAGGACTGCGCCGAATTGCATG
>JAYTEZ010000345.1:0-2384 GCA_043734805.1 Microbacteriaceae bacterium | reverse complement strand
GCGCGAGCCGTAACGGATGCGATCGCGGCGATTTGCCGTGCACTTTCTAGGAGTCCTGTCGACCCGTTGACATCCCGGACGCCGAGGTGCAAGATATGTTTCAATTCACTGCCCTTCGGCTTGTCGGGGCATCTCTCGACGAGGAGGGCATTGTGCAGATTCCGGCTCAATTCGACTATGCGCGCGCGAGCAGCGTGGACGATGCTCTCGCACTGCTCGAACGCCACGGCCCGGAGTCACGGGTCGTCGCTGGCGGGCACAGCCTGCTGCCGATGATGAAGCTCCGGCTTGCCCGGCCCGAATGGCTCATCGACATCAACGACCTGTTCGAACTCGACTTCATTCTCCGCGACGGGAATCAGCTGCGTGTCGGCGCGATGACCCGCCATACGGCGCTCCTGGAATCCGACGAGGTAGCCCGACTCTTCCCGATAATCACCGACGCCGAGCGGGTGATCGCTGATCCCATCGTTCGCAACCGAGGAACCATCGGAGGCTCCCTCTGCCAGGCCGATCCGGCCGAGGACCTGTCCACCGTCTGCGACGTCCTGCGCGCGGAGGCGGTCATCCGCGGGCCAGGCGGCGAGCGCATCATCTCGATGGGCGAATTCCACCAGGGACCTTATGAATCCGCCGTTGCCCAGAATGAGCTTCTGTGCGAGATCCGCTTCCCCATCCGCCCGCGCTCGGGAAGCGCCTACGAGAAGGTCGAACGGAGGGTGGGTGACTGGGCCGTCGTGGCGGCGGGAGCGGCGATCTCACTCGCGGCTGACGGCACGATCGACGACGCAGCCATCGGGCTCACTGCGGTTGGCCTCGACGGAACCGTCACCGCGGCCGAAGCAGTCCTCCGCGGCGAGCGGCCGAATGAGGATCTCTTCGTCGAGGCTGGCCGGCTCGCCGCCCTGGCCTGCGACCCCGTGGCCGATCAGCGGGGACCGATCGACTACAAGCGCCATCTCGCCGACGAACTCACCCGCCGGGTCCTGCGCCTCGCAGCCGCGCGCGCACTCGAAGCCCAGCCCACCACAACACAGGAAGGCTGAAGCCAATGCAGATCAGCATGAAGGTCAACGGCGATGAGGTCACACAGGAAATCGAGCCTCGCGTGCTCCTCGTTCACTTCATCCGCGACGTATTGAGATTGACCGGAACGCACTGGGGCTGCGACACCTCCAACTGCGGCACCTGCGTCGTCCTGATGGACGGCCAGCCCGTTAAGTCGTGCACGGTGCTCGCGGCGATGGCCGACGGGCACTCCATCACCACCGTCGAGGGACTGGCCTCGGGAGGCACGCTGGACCCGGTGCAGCAGGGGTTCATGGAAGAACACGGCCTGCAGTGCGGTTTCTGCACGCCGGGCATGATGCTCACCGCCCGTGCGCTGCTCGACCGCAACCCGCATCCGGACGACACCGAGATCCGTCAGGCCATCTCCGGCCAGATTTGCCGATGCACCGGCTACGCCACTATCGTCCGCTCGGTCAAGTGGGCCGCCGAACACCCGGCAGCGAAAAAAGTTTCAGCAGAAGAGGTGACCGCATGACCATCATCGAGGAGCGAGCCGCCAACCCGGCTGCCGGTGACGACGACCGCCCGATCGGGTATGGGCGCCTCCAGCGCAAGGAAGACCCACGGTTCGTCCGTGGCAAGGGCAACTACGTCGATGACATCGTGCTTCCCGGCATGCTGCACGGTGCCATCCTGCGCGCCCCCGTGGCTCACGCCCGCCTGGTCTCGATCGACACCGCCCGGGCGCTTGCTCACCCCAAGGTGGTGGCCGTCATAACCGGCAAGGACCTGGAAGGCCTCAAGCTCGCCTGGGCACCCACCCTCTCCGCCGATGTACAAGCAGTGCTCGTCACCGACAAGGTGCGTTTCCAGGGGCAGGAGGTCGCCTTCGTCATCGCCGAGGACCGCTATGCCGCGCGTGACGCGCTCGAACTCATCGACGTCGATTACGACGTGCTGAGACCGGTCACGGATGCCCGCAAGGCCATGGACCCCGACGCGCCCGTCATCCGTGACGAGATCGAGGGCCGCACCGACAACCACATCTTCGACTGGGAGGCGGGAAACGCGGCCGAGACCGACGCGGTTTTCGCCTCAGCCGACGTCATCGTCTCCCAGGAGATCGTCTATCCGCGCGTGCACCCGGCGCCCATGGAGACCTGCGGCGCGGTGGCAGACTTTGACGCGGTCAGCGGCAAGCTCACCCTCTACGAGACGTCGCAGGCCCCGCACGCCCACCGAACGCTGTTCGCGCTGGTCGCCGGAATCCCCGAGCATAAAATCCGCATCGTCTCACCGGACATCGGTGGAGGCTTCGGCAACAAGGTCGGCATCTATCCCGGCTACATCCTCGCCGTCGTCGGCTCGATTGT
>JAYTEZ010000344.1:0-8042 GCA_043734805.1 Microbacteriaceae bacterium | reverse complement strand
GCTCCGCGATTCGAAGCTGTTGAGTGAGAAGCGCCGCGAGCAGCTGGCGCCCCTCGCGGCGAGCTGGGCACTCTTTTCCGCGGTGGGGCTCGCAACCGCCGTTGAGGTGGATGCGCTCGGCATCATCGCCTGTCTTGGGCTCGCCGGGAAGCGCGCTCTCGTGCGGCTGCACGAGGCCGGTGCGCGCATCCAGGAGTCCGTCATCCTGCTCGACGGAAATCACGATTGGTTGAGTCAGGCACTCAACTCGCCGCTGCCCGTGCGGACGCGGGTGAAGGCGGACCGCGACTGCGCCTCGGTCGCCGCTGCCTCCGTGGTCGCGAAGGTGCATCGCGATCGCCTCATGATCGATGCGGATGCCCGAACCCCGGGCTACGGATGGGCGGCAAACAAGGGCTACGGAAGTGCCGGCCATTTTGCGGCAATCGCAGAACTGGGGGCCACCGACTTCCACCGCCGCACCTGGCTGCACAGCGCTGCCGGGGATCCGATCGCCTTCGCTGGCTCTGTCGGCGCCGGGGTCGCGGAGCGCTTCGCGATCCCCCCGGCTCCACGGCGCTAGAATTGCCGGAGCATGGAAGAAGACGAGTTCGAAGACTACGACCGCGAGGTCGAGCTGGCGCTGTACCGCGAGTACCGGGATGTCGTGTCCCAGTTTCGGTACGTGGTGGAGACCGAGCGCCGTTTCTACCTCGCCAATGAGGTCGAACTGATTCGCCAGGACACCGAGCACGACTTCTACTTCGAACTCACCATGAGCGATGTCTGGGTGTGGGACGTCTATCGTTCCGACCGTTTCGTCAAGTCGGTGCGCGTGCTGACCTTCAAAGACGTGAACGTCGAAGAGCTCTCGGCCAAAGAGCTCGAACTGCCCAAGGAACTCGCGCTCGACGAGTAGCTCGCCCGGTCTGCTCACCTTCGAGTGACCTGTCCTCCTCCGCTCGTGATCTCTCGCGACCGCTCACGGTTTGCTCCCGGGTCGACACCGTCACCGCCCCCATCGGCCATTCTCGTTGTCGGAGGTGGCCATGGCCGCGAAAGATCTGTTGGGCAGGCGCGGCGAGGATCTCGCGGCGGCGACGCTGACAACGGCCGGCTATCTCGTCATCGATCGCAACTGGCGTTGCCAGCAGGGCGAGATTGACATTGTGGCCCTCGACGGGGACGAAACGGTCTTTATTGAGGTCAAGACGCGCTCGAGTGTCGCGTTCGGGCATCCGCTCGAGGCCATAACGGCACAGAAGCTCGCGCGATTGCGGCGGCTGGCGGCGGCCTGGTGCGAGGCGCATCCTGGTAGTCACCACCGCATTCGAATCGATGCGATCGCGGTCATCGCGCCAGCGGTCGGCGAGCCGCGCCTCGAGCACCTGATGAGGGTGTTCTGATGACCATCGGTCGAACCTCAGCCGTCGCCCTGCTGGGGCTCACCGGTGCTCTCGTCGATGTCGAGGCCGACATCTCGAGCAACCTGCCGGCGTTCGTGCTCATCGGGCTACCCGATACCGCACTCAACGAGGCGCGCGATCGTGTTCGTGCGGCTGCGACCAACTCCGGCTGTGGGCTGCCAAATCGCAAGCTGACAGTGAACCTGTCACCCGCGGCGCTGCCAAAGCACGGCTCCGGATTCGACCTCGCGATCGCGATGTCTGTGCTCGCCGCCGCCGGTACCGTCAACGTGGAATCTGTTGCGCGGGTGGTGCACCTGGGCGAGTTGGGTCTCGACGGCCGTCTTCGCCCCATCACGGGAATCCTGCCGGCCGTTCTTGCCGCAGTGCGGGCGGGTGCGCGCACGGTGATGGTGCCCGCAGGAAATTCGGATGAAGCGGGTCTCGTTCCCGGCATTCGCGTCGTCGGTGTCGCCTCACTTCGCGATGCCGCCATCTGGCACGGGGGAGAGTTCGACCCCATCGCGGTCGACGCCCTGGAGTCTCCGGCACCCCCGGCGCAGGTCGACGACGGTCTCGATCTGTCGGAGATCGTCGGCAACGAGGACGCCATCGATGCGCTGATCGTCGCCGCCGCAGGCGGTCATCACGTGTTCATGCTTGGCCCGCCCGGTGCGGGTAAGACCATGCTTGCCGCGCGCCTGCCCGGTCTGCTGCCCGACCTCGACGCCGAGGAGGCCCTCGAGGTGAGTTCGATTCGCTCACTCTGCGGCCTGCCGGTCGGCACCTCTCTCGCCCGCCGTCCTCCCCTGGAGGCACCGCACCATACCGCTACCGCGGCATCGCTCGTTGGTGGTGGCAGCGGCGTGATCCGCCCGGGTGCCGCGGCGCGTGCCTCCCATGGCGTGCTGTTCCTCGATGAGGCGCCTGAGTTCCAGCCGGCGGCACTTGACGCGCTGCGCCAGCCGCTTGAGTCGGGGTTCATCACGATTCATCGGGCGAACGCCGTCGCGAATTTTCCGGCGCGATTCCAGCTCGTGATGGCGGCCAACCCCTGCCCGTGCGGTCAGTACGGTGCACAGGATTCGGAATGTGTGTGTCCTCCGCAGGCACGGCGTCGGTACCTCGCCCGCCTCTCCGGTCCACTTCTGGACCGCATCGACATCCAGTTGCGAATAGCTCGGGTGACCGCCGCGCGGCTGAGGATTCGCGATGATTCGCCGGGACTCAGCTCAGAGACGGCACGCCAGCGGGTGACCGAAGCACGGCACGCGACGGCGGAGCGTCTCGCCGGCACCCCGTGGCGTTTGAATTCGGAGGTGCCGGGTTCCTGGCTGCGGGGCGCGGGGATTCGTCTGGGGCCGTCGACCACGGCGTCCATCGATCGTGCCCTCGAACGCGGTGGACTCACGATGCGCGGTTACGACCGTGTATTGCGGCTCGGTTGGACGATTGCCGACCTGGCAGGCGTCTCCCGTCCGACGGCTGACCACATTGGTCGGGCGCTTTATCTGAGAAGGGCTGTGTAGTGACTATCTTTGGACTGGATGAAGCAATGGTCGCGCCTCTCGTGCGCGCAGTGGCGGGACGGGAACTGGCGACCGAGCTACTCGAGGATCGCTTCGCACGAGCGAGCTGGACGGGAATCGCGGAGCCGGGAGATCGCGTCGCCGGCGAACTTGTCGCCTCCCTCGGCGCGAGTCAGGCTCTCGTGGCTGTCGTCGAGCGATGGCAGAGCGAGCGAATTGTGGATGCCGTGGCGACCGCCGGGGCCGAGGCGACGGTCGACGACATCAACGCGGCAGTGGCGCGCTGGCAACCACGGGTAAAATCCGGGGTTGCTGTCACGGCGCTGCGTCAGGCAGCACGGTTGTCGGTCAGGCTTCTTGTGCCGGGGGATTCGGCGTGGCCGGCGGGGCTCGGTGACCTCGGTTCCCACGCGCCACTCGCACTCTGGTTGCGCGGTCATGAGTCAACGCTCGCCGGTGCGGATTCGGCTATCGCCCTTGTCGGAGCGCGTGCCGCGACCGGCTACGGAGAGCACGTCACGATGGAGGCATCCGCCGGGCTGGTCGATCGCGGCTACACGATCGTGTCCGGCGCTGCCTATGGGATAGATGGGATGGCGCATCGTGCGGCACTCGCGAGTTCCGGGCAGACCATCGCGTTCCTTGCCGGCGGCGTGGACCGTTTTTATCCGAGTGGTCACGATGCACTCCTGACCCGAATCGTCGAAGCTGGAGCCGTGCTGTCGGAGCTGCCGTGCGGATCGCCGCCCACCAAGTGGCGTTTCCTCCAGCGGAATCGACTCATCGCGGCGGTTAGCCGAGCGACCGTGGTACTCGAGGCGGGCTGGCGCTCGGGATCGCTCAACACCGCCGGCCATGCTGCAGCGCTCGGCCGTCCGCTCGGAGCCGTTCCCGGGCCTGTGACGTCCGCGGCCTCGGCCGGCTGCCACCGACTCATCCGCGACTTCGACGCTACCTGCGTAACCAACGCCGACGAAATGGCGGAACTCGCGCCCCTCGACCCTTCGTCGACTCGGCCCGAAGGTGAGCACCGAGAGAACGGCGGTTCGGGGGAACGAGTGCGGGTGCTCGACGCGCTCAGTGCGCGGGCTGCGCGATCAGTGCCGGATATCGCGGCCCGATCGGGCCTGTCGGTTGGGGAGGTGCAGGCCGTACTCGGCGTACTCCAGATCGAAGGAGTGGCGAAGGAGGGAGAACGGGGCTGGACTACGCAGAAAACCTAGATCGAGGCCTCGCCAATCGCATATTAGGGTGGTCGCGTGATCCAATTCGGACAGTATCCCGCGCCAGTGCACGTCATCGCCCACATCAGTGACACGCATTTCCTCGGAGGGAATCGGCCGCTCCACGGCGAGGTCGCGCCAGAGGAGAACCTGCTCAGGGCGCTGGTGCAACTCGAACGCTCCGCACTCAATCCCGAGGCGATCGTTTTCACGGGTGACCTCGCGGACCGGGCAGAGCCCGACGCGTATCGACGACTGCGCGAGATCGTCGAGCCCGCGGCCGCGCGGATGGGTGCACAGGTCGTCTGGGTCATGGGCAACCACGACGAGCGATTCCAGTTTTCCCGCGAGCTGCTCGATGAGCCGGGAACGGCAGAGCCCCGGGATCGCGTCTACGACATCAACGGACTGCGCATCATCGCGTTCGACAGCACCGTTCCCGGATACCACCACGGCGACATGACCGACGCCCAGCTCGGCTGGCTCGCGAGCGTGCTCAGCACCCCGGCGCCGCACGGCACGTTGCTCGCGATGCACCATCCGCCGATCCCGACGCCGCTCGAGCTCATGGCGCTGCTCGAGTTGCACGGCCAGAGCCGACTTTCGGAGGTCATCCGCGGGACGGATGTTCGCGGCATCCTCGCCGGTCATTTGCACTACACAACCCATGGCCTGTTCGCCGGTGTGCCGGTGTCCGTGGCCGCGGCCACCTGTTACACGATGGACCTGGGCGCGCCGAAACATACGCTGTCCGGGGTCGACGGAGCACAAACCTTCAATCTCGTGCAGGTCTATGCCGACCAGATCGTGCATTCCGTGGTTCCGATCGGCAGGTTCACCGAGGTGATCGGCTTCAGCAACAGTTTCCTCGAGCGGATCGCGGCGATGTCCCCGGAGGAACGTCTCGAGGCCGTCTCGAGCAACACGCCCCCATTCGCTGCCGCCGAGATCACCACCGCTGAGATCGCTGCCACCGAGATCGTGGCGTCGGAGACGTGAACCTCAAGATATGCGCAACGCGCGCGCCGCGCATCCGCCGGATCGGTCCATCGTCAACGAGCATGGAAACGTGCAACTCGAAAGCGCGGTCGCCGACTTTGCGGTGTATCTCACCGCCGAGCGAGGATTCAGCGAGAACACGGTGCGCTCGTACCGCTCTGATCTGGGCCAGCTCAGCGAGTTCGCGCAGGATCGAGGAATATTTCGAGCAGAAGAACTGTCGCTCGACCTGCTGCGCGACTGGCTATGGCAGGGTTCGAACGCGGGTCTCGCCAAGTCGACGCTCGCGCGGCGTTCGGCGGCCGTGCGCAGTCTGACCTCGTGGCTGTCGAGGGTCGGCGAGGTCGAGGCGGATGCGGCCATGAGACTCAAGGCACCGAGGCCCGATCGCCACCTCCCCCGAGTTCTGACCCGCCCCCAGATCGACGGAATTCTTTCGGGACTCGAGTCGCGAGCCTCGACCGGCGATCCGGGAGCGTGCCGCGAGCTCGCTGTCGTCGAACTGCTCTACGCCTCCGCGCTGCGCGTGAGTGAGGTGACGGGGCTCGACCTCGAGAGTCTCGATCTCGGTCGGCTGACCGTGCGGGTGGTTGGCAAGGGCTCCAGGGAGCGGGTCGTTCCGTTCGGCGTTCCCGCGAAGAACGCCATCCTGCGCTACCTCGAACTGTCTCGACCACTCCTGGTTAGGGATGCGGAGACGCCGACGCGAGCGCTCTTCGTCGCCCCGCGGGGTGCCAGGCTCGGCACGCGCAGTGTCTATTCACTGGTCGCTGCGCTTCTTGCCGCTGTGCCGGGGAGCGGCCCTTCCGGTCCGCACGCCCTTCGCCATACGGCGGCAACGCACCTGCTCGACGGCGGGGCCGACCTTCGCGCCGTGCAGGAGCTGCTCGGACACGCGAGCCTCGGCACCACCCAGATCTACACTCACGTCTCGACCGAGCGGCTCAAGGAGAGCTATCGTTCCGCGCACCCTCGGGCGTAGCGGCTTGTTCGCTGCTCCCGTCAGGGCAGCGGCCTGGTGGGCAGCAGCACCGACCGCCGGATGCCGCCCATGTAGTTGAGCGGCGAGACATACTCTCCGTAGAGCCGTACCCCGAAATGCAGGCTCGACGAGGCGGCGTGTCCCGGGATCAGTTCGCCGATCGAGTCACCGCGGTGAACGTCGGCACCCGCCTTGAGCGTCGAAACCACGGGTTCGTAGCTCGAGACCAGCCCGTCCGCATGACGAATCGACAGCACGGGTCGGTCGACAACGACTCCCACAAAGTAGACGACGCCGTCGGCGGGGGCGAACACGGGGGCGCCGGCCGGTGAGGCGATGTCGATGCCGCGATGCCCGGTGGAGTACGCCGTTTCTGGCGCGATGTACGGACGCACGATCGCATGCGGCGGGTTAACGGGCCATCGCCAGGCCGTGGTTGCCCCCGCGGCGGAGTGCGCCGTCGGGGATGCCGGGGAGACCAGCACCATAAGCAGTGCACAGAGGATCGTCAGACAACTAAGCCGGGTTGGTCTGGCGGCCGCGAGCGGGGACAACACCCCTACAGGATGACCCCCGGAAAGCGGTGCGGCCAGCCTCGCGAAGATCAGCGCCACGTCCGGCCGATCGGCGCCGGGTGGAGGAGAGGAGCGGAGAGGAGCGCGCACCGCTACGCCCTGCTCAGCGGTGCTACACTTTCCGGAGCACCCGGCTAACGCCAGGTGACTACGCGTGCCCACAATGTTTATGCAAACAGTTGACACAAACCGTTTACACAAACACGCCACCACATCCATTCAGTCCCAGGTTCATTTCGATGAACGGGGCGGATGCGCGCCGGGCACCAGGATTGGCCTCCGACCGGCGGCCATAACAAACTGAAATAGCGTCATGCGCTGCCTCTGTGCTTAAGAAAAACAGCTTGAAAAAGCAGGAGGCGTGCGGGCGCAGATAAGGAGACGGCTCATGGCCGTTGTCACCATTCGCCAGCTGCTCGACAGCGGAGTTCACTTCGGACACCAGACCCGCCGGTGGAACCCGAAGATGAAGCGCTTTATCCTGACCGAGCGAAGCGGCAGCCACATCATCGACCTGCAGCAGTCGTTGAAGTACATCGACAAGACCTATGACTACGTCAAGGAGACTGTCGCCCACGGCGGAACGATTCTCTTCGTCGGCACCAAGAAGCAGGCTCAGGGTTCGATCGAAGAGCAGGCGCAGCGCGTCGGCCAGCCCTTCGTCAATCAGCGCTGGCTCGGTGGGCTCCTCACCAACTTCCAGACGGTCTCCAAGCGTCTCGCGCGCATGAAGGAACTCGAAGAGATCGACTTCGACGACACCACGCGCGGTTACACCAAGAAGGAGCTGCTCATCCAGCGTCGTGAGCTGGTCAAGCTGCAGCGTTCGCTCGGCGGTATCCGTAATCTCACGAAGACCCCGTCCGCGATCTGGATCGTCGACACGAAGAAGGAGCACCTCGCCATCGACGAGGCGCACAAGCTGGGCATCCCGGTCATCGCGATCCTCGACACGAACTGCGACCCCGACGAAGTTCAGTACCCGATCCCGGGTAACGACGACGCCATCCGTTCCGTTGGACTGCTGACCCGCATCATCGCGGATGCTGCGGCCGAGGGTCTCATTCAGCGTCACCAGAAGCCGGAAGAAGGCAACGTCTCAGCCGTCGAGCCGCTCGCCGAGTGGGAAGCCGAGCTGCTTGCCGGAGGATCCAGCCCGGCCGCCGAGGAAGCAGCGGTTAAGGCTGTTGTGGCCGAAGAGACCAGGATCGAGGTCGCAGCCTTTGTCGATGCCGTCGAAGAGGCTGTCGTAGCAGAGAGTGTTTCCTCGATCACGGATGCACCGCTCCCCGTCGAGGAGAACGACGCCGACGCTGTCGTTGCCGAGCACGAGGCCGCCGCAGACGCGA
>JAYTEZ010000343.1:0-1730 GCA_043734805.1 Microbacteriaceae bacterium | reverse complement strand
TGGGATCTGCGTGCGATCGAACCACTTGCCGTTGACATGGCGGTAGAGGTCGTCCTGCGGGCGAATCGCCGGGTCGAGCTCGTCAGTGTTGATCCCCGAAGACAGTGGGTCGATCCCGAATGAGAGTAGATGGATTTCGGACGCAAGGGGATTTTCGGCGCTCATGGAAGTCAAGCTTAATCGCTGGTCGGCAGCGCAGCGCCGGAGAGCTGGGTTGGTAGTTTAGTGGAGTCGATTCGACTCCCGAACTACCGCGAGAAGCAGGATCCTGCATGGCGAAATTCACCCGCTCGGCGGCCGTAACCAACTTTGCCGGCGGTCTCTCGCGCGCCGAGGTCGTGGCCTGGCGAAACGCGGTCTGTGTGATCTTCGCACTGTGCGGTCTCGGGGTGGCGAGCTGGCTGTCCCGGGTGCCCGCCGTGCGGGATTCTCTCCAGGCCAGCACGTCACAAATGGGTCTCCTGATCCTGGGCATCGCCGCCGGCTCGATCGCCGGGCTCCTCGCATCCAGTCACATCGTCGCGCGCTTCGGTGCCACTGCCACCATCGCCTGGTGCCTCTCGATTGGCCCGATCGGCTTCGTCCTTGCCGGGCTGGGCGTGACCCTCGGGCCGAGCTTCACGGTGGTCTTCATCGGCCTGGCCATTTTCGGCGCAGCCATCGGCATCTGTGACGTCGCAATGAACGTCTCCGGGGCGGCCAATGAACGCGTGCTTCGACGCAACATCATGCCGATCTTCCACGCCTTCTTCAGCTTCGGCACGATAATCGGCGCCGCCCTTGGCGCTCTCGCGGAGAGACTGCAGATTCCCATCGCCGTACATACCGCGGTCATCGGCATCGTCATCGCGGGCGTCGCACTTGACGCCGTGCGCTATCTCAAGTCCGAGCACACGGTCGAAGACCAGGCGGCTGTCGTGCCGGACGACGACCACTCCACCACCTGGCGCGGACGACTCAGCATCTGGCGCGATTCGCGCACCCTGCTCATCGGGCTCATCATTCTCGGCATGGCATTCGCCGAGGGCTCGGCCAACGACTGGCTCGCGCTCGCGATGGTGGACGGGCACCGGGTAAGCAATGCGAACGGCGCCCTCGTCTTCGGGGTGTTCGTGGCCGCGATGACTGTCGGCCGGCTCGGTGGCGTCATGGCGCTCGACCGTTTCGGGCGCGTGCCTGTGCTGCGGGCATCCGCCGCTCTTGCCACCGCCGGCCTGCTGGTCGTCATTTTCGTGCCCATCGCCTGGGTGGCTGTCGTCGGCGTCGTGCTCTGGGGCCTCGGCTCGTCTCTCGGGTTCCCGGTGGGGATGTCAGCGGCGGCGGACGACCCAAAGACTGCCGCCGCACGCGTCAGCGCCGTCGCGACCATCGGCTACTTCGCCTTTCTGGTCGGACCGCCGCTGATCGGCTTCCTCGGCCAGAATTTCGGACTGCTTCACTCGCTGCTCGTGGTGTTGGTGCTCGTCGCGGTCGCGGGACTGGTCTCCGGAGCGGCACGGGAGCCCGCTCGGGCTGGCGGCGCGACCGCGGGCGATCCCCGCGCCGAGCAGCACCCACAACGCGAGAGTTTCGAACCGTAGTCATTTCGCACCGAGCCGCGCCGGATAGGCTCGTGGCGTGCGTCTCGTCATTGCCCGCTGCTCCGTCGACTATGCCGGGCGGCTCAGCGCACATCTACCGCTCGCGACCCGCCTGCTGCTGCTCAAGGCGGACGGCAGCGTGCTCGTGCA
>JAYTEZ010000342.1:0-3191 GCA_043734805.1 Microbacteriaceae bacterium | reverse complement strand
GCGTGCTGGTCTCTCTGCCGTCCGAGAATTTGAGGGATACATCGCCGAGGCCGATCTGGAGGAGTTTCTCCGGGACAACCTGCTGGTTCCGTCGGAATCGCCGAACGTGCGACTCCACGTAGTGGTCGGGCCCACTGATGCCCCAATTCCTCTCGGTCTCATCCTTGCTGACCTCGCCGACTGGAATCGACCGCGGGAAGATGGCCGGGTTTTCGAACTGCTCAAAGGTGCCGAATGGAGCCGCTAGAACTCCCACCGATGACGCCAAAGCAGGAGGCCTCCTGGAGGGGGATCATTGCCGTCTCTCGAATCATCCGCAGCGGCTGGTGCCTCGTCGGCGGTCAAATGGTCCAGCTCATCTGTTGGGAACGCGGGAGCGAGCCGACGCGCTCAACGGATGACGGAGACGCCGTTCTCGACATCCGCGCGCGGCCTTCGATCATGAAGGACTTCACGCGTGCGCTCGTCGAAAGTGGTTTCGAACCGGACGGCGAAAGTTGGGAGGGACACCAACATCGCTGGACGGACGGCCTTGGACAAATCGACATCCTCCTTCCGGAGGGTATCGGCGCCCGAGCAGATCGAACAGGTGTGCGCGGTGGCAGCACTCTTGAAACGCCCGGCGCCCAGAACGTTCTCGATCGCGCTGAGGCACTTGTGGTCTCGCTGAACGGCAAGGTCGCGACGATCTTTCGACCAACCCTGCAGGGCGCTCTGCTCGCCAAGGCATACGCCTATGGCGTCACGAATGACCGACTTCGGCGACGCCACCTGGAGGACCTTGGGGCGCTTGCCGGACTCATTCGAATCTCTGACCGGGTAGGCGACAGGCTCAACGCAAAGGAACGAGGCAAGTTGCTCAGTGCCCACACCGCCGCCGCGGCTGATCCCGTCATTATGGGGATGGCTGGCGCAGCTGACGGCTTCGCCCGACTCCGTCAAGCCGTATGGCCGGAGGCGGCACGATAGTCCGCAGCGCCCACAATTTACCCCCACTTCGTAGCAATTGTGGGCACGACAGCATGATCACTGCGGATCAAAGAGTCCGGAATCTCGGGGTTTTTGAGCGCAACTCGCCGCGCTGATTGGAACCAGGACAGACCTTTTAATCCGTGGGTCGTCGGTTCGAGCCCGACGGGGCCCACCCCTCTGCCGCCGTTGATCGCGGTCGGCGCTGCAAAACGAGGCGCTGCAAAACCAGGCGCCGTGACACCAAGCGCCGCTCGTCGCGGTCAGGCTGCGATTTAGCCGGTCGAGGTACCGAAGAGAAGTCCGAGCAGGTAGGTGACCGCCGCCGCACCGTAGCCGATGGCGAGCTGGCGAAGTGCGCGCTTGAGCGGTGGGCCGCCGGAGAGCAGCCCGACGACCGCGCCCGTGCCGAGCAGGGCCAGTCCGACGAGCACGGCGGCGACGACGAGTGCAACGACTCCCTGGAGTCCGACGAGGTACGGAAGCACCGGAATGACGGCACCGGAGGCGAAGAAGCAGAAACTGGAGATCGCCGCGCCGAAACCCGTCCCGACTGCCTCGTGCCTGTCCGCCTCCTGCCGATCTGCCCCGGACCCGGACTCGGAACCGGCAAGGCTGTGGTCGCCTAGCACCTCCGCTGCGCGTGCCGCGGCATCCTCGGCACCCATGCCCCTTGCACGGTAGACGAGGGTGAGCTCGTTCGCATCGACATCGAGCTGGGGCAGCACATTGTTGCTCTCGGGATCCGGGGTAGAGGCCTCGAGAAGCTCGCGCTGCGAGCGCACGGAGACATACTCGCCGGCGCCCATGGACAGCGCTCCCGCGAGCAGACCGGCAAGCCCGGTGATGAGCACCACGTGGTTGGGCAGGCCGCTCGCACTTATGCCGATGACGAGTGCGAGGTTGCTGACGAGGCCATCGTTGGCGCCGAACACGGCCGCTCGAAACGTGCCGGACAGTCGATTGCGACCCCGGGCCGCGAGACCGCGAACGACCTCCACATGGATGCGCTCATCCGCCGCCATCGCCGGTGTCGCATCCGAGTCCGAGTCGTACGGCGAGCGCACCTCAGCACGCTGCGCCAACGCGAGCACGAAAACGGAGCCGAAGCGACGCGCCAGGAAGCCGAGCAGCCTGGTTCGGATACCACCACTGCGCGGTTTACCAACCTGGTCGCCGAGCAGCGCTCTCCAGTGTTCCTCGTGTCGGCCCTCTGCCTCGGCGAGCGCGAGCAGGATCGCCTGCTCTTCGCCCGTGCGGCGCCCCGCCAGGTAACGGTAGACGGCGGCTTCCGCCCTCTCGGCGGCGAGGTGCTGCCGCCACCGCCGCAGGTCGGCGGGCTTCGGCCCGTCGCGCGATATCTCGATGCTCGTGGTGTTCATGGGGTCCTTCCGGTGCAGGACCGATATCGGGAACTACTCCCCGGTGCGCTCCCCAGAATACCGGATGCCCCAGGAGCCCAACCAGGTCTCGCCTGGCTCGAGCCAGCGCAGGCCAAGTCCGGTGTTGAACGCGTTCGGTGGTGCGGTCATCGGTTCGACGGCGATTGCCGTGTCGAGCCCGTGGGCTGTCGGAAAGATGGGCGTCGTGAACACCTGCACGTAGCCGAAATCCGCCTCCTGCCAGAGCTCGACGAACCGGCCATCCGGTGCGGTCAGGCGGTGGTGGCTCACACCATCGACCGTGGTCACCCCGCCGAACGCATCGTCAAGGTCGAGAGTCGCCACGAGCCTGCCCGAGCGCAGATCGTACGTCGTGCCGTCGACCGGGGTCTCTCGAATGGGGTTGAGCCGAGCATCCGTTTCGAAGCGCGTTCCCGCCGCCACCGTGAGCGTCAGCTCAGAAGTGGGAACGTCGCCGATGCAGAGGAAAGGATGCGCGCCCACCGCGTAGGGCGCACGTTCAGCACCGACGTTGACCACCCCGTGAGTGACTCGCAGGCCATCATCGACGAGTTCGTACCGCACGGTCGTGTCGAGCACGAATGGATAGCCGCGAGTGGGATACACGGTTGCCGCGAGCGTCACGGCACCCTCGGTCTGGTCAAGCATGGCGTATGGCCGATCGCGCAGGAGGCCGTGCAACGCGTTCTGCCTGGCTGGCTCCGTGAGGTCGAGTTGCTGTGGCTTTCCCTCGTGAATCCAGAGGCCGTTTTCGACGCGATTGGGCCACGGCACGAGAACGATGCCATCGCCGAACGGCGGAACAACCTCGGCTGGATA
>JAYTEZ010000341.1:0-7886 GCA_043734805.1 Microbacteriaceae bacterium | reverse complement strand
GAAGTTGTACCAGCGGTGGAGTCGCTTCGCCAGGTAGCTCGTGATGCGGTCGGATGTAGCCGGCGTCGGGCCGACGAGGTTGACAACTCCGCTCAGCTTCGAGGTCAGGAGATGGCGAATAGCCGCCGCTTCGTCGTAGAGGCTGATCCAGGGCCAAATGTCGCCACCGGTGCCGATCCGCGAACCGAGACCGACCTTCGTTAATGCCGTCAGCGGTGCGAGCGAGCCGCCTTTACCGATCACAAGCCCGGTGCGGAAAGTGACCAGGCGGGTCTTTGCCGGTCGGATCTGCGCCGCCTGCTCCCAGGCCTCGACGACGTCGCCCAGAAAGCCGGGGCCGCGCAACGACGTTTCCGTCAGGCGTTCCCCCGGACGGTCGCCGTAGATGCCGACGGCGGACCCGCTGAGGAATACCTTGGGCGGTTTCGAGGCCATGTTCATGGCTTCCGCGAGCGCCTGCGTCGACTGGATGCGCGATTCCAGGATTTCCTTCCGGTATCTTCGCGTCCAGGGAAGTCTGCCAAGCGACGCTCCCGAAAGATTGATCACCGCGTCGACGGAGTCGATGAGGCTCGAGTCGAGAATGTGGGCGCTCGGCGCCCAGTTGATCTCGCTCTCGGTCGTGGGCTGGCGTCGAACGAGCGTGAACACGTCGTGACCGTCTTCGCGCAGCTGGCGCGTGAGTTCCCGCCCGATGAAACCGGAGGCTCCTGAAACGAGCACGCGCATGCTGCGCTTCTCCCGGAGCTTTCGCGGGATGGCTGGTCGTTCTGGCAATGGCACTATGCGAGGTTAGCTTCCAGCGTGATCGGGATGCCGACCAACGCGCGAGAAACCGGGCAAGTCGCCTTCGCCTCGGCAGCAAGGTGTTGGAAGTCCTCCTCGCTGAGGCTGGCAACCTGTGCGCTCACCAACAGGTGACTCCCCGTGATTCCCTCGGCCGGATCGAAGGTGACGGCGGCGGTCACCTGCAGGTTCTGCGGGGGCGCGCCAAAGACTTTGAGCAGGTTCGCGAGTGTCATCGAGAAGCACGCCGAGTGGGCGGCGCCCAGCAGTTCTTCCGGATTGGTCTTGCCCGCTTCGCCCTGCGACCTGGCGGCCCAACTCACGGCAAATTCCGCGGCACTGGATGAATCGAGCGACGTGGTTCCTGCGCCAGTCTTCAGGTCGCCGGTCCAGAGGGTGGTCGCTTCGCTGGTCACTGCCATGTTGTCTCCTCCGTTGGGGACACCAGCCTAGGTCACCCGAATGGGGGGAGGGAATGTCAGGTTCTGGTTGATCGCGTTGCGCGCCCGAAGACTCTCGCGCGGATGAGCAGCAGGTAGAGCTGGCATCCGAAGCAGTAGTCGAAAACCGAGTTGAGGAACGCAGCAATGAAGGCTGCTGCCGCGACGACGACGAGTCCGAACGGCACCCCGGCGATGTGCAGGACGACGCCGATGAGCGTCACAAACAGGCCGACGCCCTGCGAGAACGTCGGCGGCTTTGGGTCTTCGAGGTGGCTGGGAGCCGTGAGCCGTCCGCGAACCAGTTTCCTGAACAGCCAGCCGTACGGATGATTCTGCGCTCCGGCGACGGTGCCCCAGGCAAACAACAACGTGATAAGAGCAAAGAGGATGAAGGCCGGTTGCGTCGCACGCCGGGCGAGAGTTGGCAGCGGGCCGGCCGCATCACCGAGCGCGAGCCCGATCACGACGAGCAGCAGCACCGCCGTGATTCCCGCGCTGAATCGTGGACCGCGTGGGTCGATTCCGCGCTCACCCGGCTTCGCGACGAGTGACCGCTTCGAGGCGGGCAGTGGTGGGCCGCTGGTGTGGTCGGTCTTTTTGGTCACAATGCTCTCCGCCAGATCAGGCGGCGGAAAGAATGCGCTCTAGTTCTGAGCGCACCTCGGCCTGGCGAGGTGCGCCGCCAATGCGGGCGCGTACGATGCCGCGCGAGTCGAGGATAAAGGTGGTGGGAGACTGCAGCAGGTTGTAGCGACTCGCGATGTCCGGGCGCGTCGTGATGTCGACATCGACGTGGGTTACCTGCGGCAACTCGTCCGCGAGCGACCCGAGCAACGTGCGCGTAGTTTTGCACGGGGTGCAGATCTCCGTGGAGAACTGCAGGAGGGTCGCGCCCCGGCCGGCCACGGCATCCGCTGAGAGATCGGAAACGTCGATGGCCGTGCCCGAATTCGCGATCTCCCGCACGCGCCCGGTCCTGGCGCGCCAGAAAAAGCCGACCAGGGTTGCCACCGCAACCAGGCCGAGCAGAGATGCGAAAATTGCGATTGGGTTCATCGTGTGGCCAACGATAGGTGAACCCCGTGCGCGAGAACGCACTGTGACGCATCATTACGCTGTGCTGGCTACGCCCCGCGGAGTGGCGGGCGCAGGATGTCAGCACACTTCGCTATCGTGAAGGCCGTGCCCGCAGAGATTGAATTCCGCTCCGACGTGACCGTCGAGCTTGTCCGTTCCAGTGCCCACGACTCCGATGTGCTGTTTGCTGCCAGGGTCTCCACCCAGGGTGAGCAGACGCTCGAGGCCGCCCAGGCTCCCCAAGACATCGAGGCGGAAGACAAGCGCGCTCGTGGGCTCATCAACTACCTCATGCGCGATCGCCACGGTTCGCCATTCGAACACAACTCGATGACCTTCTACGTGCAGGCGCCCATCTTTGTTTTCCGCGAGTTCATGCGGCACCGGATCGCATCCTATAACGAGGAGTCGGGCCGCTATCGCGAGCTCAACCCCGTCTTTTACGTGCCCAACGCACAGCGCAACCTCGTGCAGGTCGGCAAGCCGGGCGCATACGACTTCCTGCCCGGCTCGGCGGAGCAGATAGCGCTCGTCGATGCCGAGACCCGGGCGCAAAGCACCGGGGCCTTCGAGTCCTATCAGCGGATGCTCGATGCCGGAGTCGCCCGCGAGGTCGCGCGCATCGTGTTGCCGCTCAACATCTACTCGTCGATGTATGTCACTCTCAACGCTCGCTCGCTGATGAATTTTCTTTCCCTGCGCACCAGGCGCGAGGGCACGCACTTTCCGTCGTTCCCGCAGCGGGAGATCGAGATGGCGGCCGAGAAGATGGAAGACTGCTTCGCCGAGCTCATGCCATTCACCCACGCTGCCTTCAACGGGAACGGTCGGGTCGCCCCGTAGCGTTTCCGTCGTTCGGTAACCAAAGTCGGCATCCACTCGTAACACGCTGCCATCTGCCTGCCTGCTGCGGCGTGTCCACAGGAATGCCGACTTTGGGCTCGCGGCTCGCGACTCGCGACTTTCGGCCGCACTAGTCCTCCCCAGGAACCCTCTCGCGGCGCACCCACCGGCTGAATGGGTGGAACGCGTCGAGCGCCTGTTCTACCAGCCAGTGTGGTGCCATGCTCAACGTGTTCGACGTACTCGCAGACGCAGGTGGAATCGCAGAAATAGAGTCGCTAAGGAGCGCCGGGGTGAGCCGTCGCGTCGTCGATCAAGCGCTGGCAAATGGCGCAATCATGCGAGTCCGACGTGGGTGGTACGCGCTGAACGAAGCACACCCACAGCGGATTCGGGCAGTACGAGTGGGCGGCTCGCTCGCCTGTATCTCAGGCGCCGAACGCCACGGCCTGTGGACACCGGATGTCACCGAGCTTCACGTGAGCGTCGACCATGGCGCCAGACACATCAAACATCCCGATACCGGTGCTTCCGTCAGCCGCGAGAGGCACGTAGACGGACTCGTCATCCACTGGGACGGGACCGCCGATCGGCGACGGGTCGGGGGACTTCTTGAGTTACCGCTGTGCCTGGCGCAGGTCGTCCGCTGCCAGCCACCGGAGGTCGCATTCGCTGTGGTCGAGTCGGCGTTGAAAAACAGACGCCTGACCGGCGAGCAGTGGAGATGGCTTGAGCTGCAGGTCGCACGAGAGAGGCAGGCGATCCTTCGACAGGCCGGGCGAGTCGCCGACAGCGGATCGGAATCCGTCTTCCGGTACCGGATCTGGCGCTGTGGTATAGACATGAGGTCACAGGTTGTCATTCCGGGCGTGGGCCGTGTGGATTTCGTGATCGGGGATCGGCTGGTCATCGAAATCGACAGCAACGCGTATCACGGCTCCTCGAAACAGCGCCTTCGAGATCTCCGACGCGACGCGATCCTGGCCGGGCTGGATTTCATCTGCCTGCGATTCGACTACCAGCAGGTCATGTACGACTGGGCGACGGTCGAATCCGCAGTGCTTGCTACGGTAGCTCGCGGCGACCACCTGTCCGCCGGACGGCAGAGCCGCCACTAAAGACGCCCGTTACTAACGACGCCCGTCACTCAAAGACTCTTGTTACTCAAAGACTCTTGTTACTAAAGACGGCACAATCGGGTTTCACCCGGCGTGTCATCCGTTCCCGGCGGCGATTGCTGAGGAATGCCGTCGTTGCGCGAGGTCGAAACATACCGCCGAGGTGAACGGTGCGAGGATGCCATGCGCTCCTGCGAGCGATACCCTGTAACACGTGTCTACGTCTCATAATCCCTTCGGCCAGGTGCTCGTCGCCCTGGTCACCCCGTTCACGGCCGATGGCGAAGTCGACTGGGCCGGCGTTGAGAAGCACATCGACGATGTCATTTCAGCGGGAGCCGACGGAATCGTCGTTACCGGCACGACGGGCGAGACCAGCACGCTCACTGACTCGGAGAAGATCAAGCTCGTCGAAGTCGGCAAGTCGGTGGCCAACGGACGCGCGAAGATCATCACCGGAGGCGGCTCGAACGAGACCGCTCACGCCATCGAGCTGTACAAGGCGAGCGAGAAGGTCGGCGCCGACGCCGTCATGATCGTGACCCCGTACTACAACAAGCCGACCCAGGCCGGTGTTCTCACGCACTTCCGTATGATCGCAGATGCGACCGACCTACCGGTGATCCTTTATGACATTCCGGGGCGCACTGGCATCCCGATCAAGTACGAGACCATTCTTCGCGCGGCCAAGCACCCTAACATCCGTGCGATCAAGGATGCCAAGGGTGACTTCAGTGAGGTCAGCCGGGTGCTCAACCAGACCGACCTTCTGTACTTCTCGGGCGACGACGCCAATGTGCTGCCGCACCTCTCGATCGGCGCCACGGGACTCATCGGAGTCACCGCGAACATCGCCGCGGCCCCGTACCGCGTCATTGTCAATGCGGTCAACGCCGGCGACCTTAAGGCCGCAACGGAGGCGCACAGGCAGCTCGAACCTCTCGTGCGTGCGGTGATGACGCACGTGCCCGGCACTGTCGCGGCCAAGTACATCCTGCATGGACTCGGTCGCATCGCCTCGCCAAGGGTTCGACTGCCGCTCGTCGGCCCCGAAGACTTCGAGGCCGCGCAGATCGAGGACGAACTCGCTCTTGTCGGCGAGATTCCCGGGGTCGATCTCAGCAATTTCCGACCCGATCGCAACGCCGCCGCGGGGGGCGCCCTGCCGAAGGTCGCTGGCACGACCCGCTGATCGCACCAGCGAACGAAAACAACCACACACTTAACCGGGGGGCTAGAGGCCCCACAATTCGGCCGAGAGGCCGCACGAGCACTGGATGCTATGAACTCACCTCTGTATGACCCTCGCCCCCTCGCCCCCGGAACACTTCGTGTCATCCCTATCGGCGGCCTTGGCGAAATCGGCCGCAACATGACCTCGTTCGAGATCGACGGCAAAATCCTCATCGTCGATTGCGGGGTGTTGTTCCCCGAGGAGAATCAGCCGGGAGTCGACCTGATTCTTCCGGACTTCACACCCGTCAAAGATCGCCTCGACGACGTTATCGGCGTCGTGCTCACGCACGGCCATGAAGACCACATCGGTGCCGTTCCCTACCTCCTTCGACTGCGCAAGGACATCCCGCTCATCGGTTCCAACCTCACGCTCGCGCTGATCGAGGCGAAACTCAAGGAACACCGCATCACGCCCTACACCCTCAGCGTGAAGGAGGGCCAGCGCGAGAGGCTTGGCCCGTTCGACCTCGAGTTCATTGCGGTCAATCATTCGATTCCGGATGCCCTCGCCGTCGCGATCACGACGACAGCCGGCGTCGTGCTCCACACCGGCGACTTCAAGATGGACCAGCTGCCGCTTGACGACCGGATCACCGACCTGCGCGCATTCGCCCGTCTCGGCGAGACCGGTGTCGACCTGTTCCTGCCTGACTCCACCAACGCGGATGTTCCCGGCTTCACGGCCCCGGAGCGCGACATCGGTCCGGTGCTCGAATCTGTCATCTCCAGGGCGCCGCGTCGTGTGATCGTGGCGAGCTTTTCGAGCCACGTTCACCGCGTGCAGCAGGTGCTGGATGCCGCCAACGCTAACGGACGCCGGGTCGCCTTCATGGGCCGGTCGATGGTGCGCAACATGTCCATCGCCGCGGACCTCGGCTATCTCAAGGTTCCGGCCGGGGTACTCATCGACGCCAAGAAGGCCGCCGACCTGCCCGATAACAAGATCGTCTACATGAGCACCGGTTCGCAGGGCGAGCCGATGGCCGTGCTCGCGCGCATGGCAAATCTGGAGCACCAGATCGAGGTGGGCAAGGGTGACACCGTCATTCTCGCGTCCAGCCTCATCCCCGGCAACGAAAACGCCGTCTACCGGGTCATCAACGGACTCATGAAGCTCGGCGCGAATGTCGTGCACAAGGGCAACGCGAAGGTTCATGTTTCCGGTCACGCGTCCGCCGGAGAACTGCTCTATGTCTATAACATTCTTAAGCCGAAAAACGTGCTGCCGGTGCACGGTGAATACCGTCACCTCGTCGCCAACCAGCAGCTCGCCATTCTCACCGGCGTGCCGGAGGCGAACACGATCATCGGCGAAGACGGCACCGTCATCGACCTCAAGGACGGCGTCGCTGAGGTCGTCGGCCAGCTGGATCTGGGCTACGTCTACGTCGATGGTGCGACCGTTGGCGAGATCACGGATGCCGACCTCAAGGATCGCCGCATCCTCGCCGAAGAGGGCTTTGTCTCCATCTTCGTCGCGATTGATGCCCAGACCGGACGCGTCATCGTCGGCCCCGAGATCCAGGCGCGAGGCTTTGCGGAGGACGAGGCCGTGTTCGACGCGGTCAAGCCGCTCATTATCCGCGCACTGACCGATGCCGCGGCGAATGGCACCCGCGACACGCACTCGTTCAGCCAGGTCATCCGTCGCACCGTCGGCCGCTGGGTCAACACCTCGCATCGCCGTCGCCCGATGATCGTTCCGGTCGTGATCGAAGCGTAGGGCGGCGTGCCGAAGGGGGCACCCGCCGGTAAATCGAGGGGTGTCAGGTTCTGTCGCGGCGGGAAAAAACTCCTCGCGGGGGGATTCGTAACTCCCGCCGCGAGCACCTGTCCCCGCCGCGAGCACCTGTCCTCGCGCCCACGGGGCGGAGAATCCACTGCCGATCGCTGCGGTCCGCTTCGTGCTGCGATTCGGGCGATCACTGCGATTCGGGCGATCGCCGCGATCCGCTACTGACACGCGCCCCGAGCATCCGGTATCTGGCGGCGCCCGGCGTTACCGTTGAGAACATGGCTACGAGCACCAGGGCGACCCCGCGTGCCCGCACGACGACGTCGCGCGGCACGAGCAGACCGACGGGTACTGGCACGACGAGAAAGCTCCGAGCGGTCACGACCGCGCCGATCGAGAAGCCCGGCCTGCTGAGCGCGGCCTGGCTCGGGCTCGCCCACGCGGTGGGTGGTGCGGCGCGCGTGCTCGGCCGGGAGACGCTTGCGAAGGACGAGCGCCGCGACGGTGTGCCGTTCTTCGTGTTCCTGCTCGCTGTGATCGGCGCTGTCGTCGAATGGTTCAACCAGGCCGATCCCGTCGCCGTAGCACTTGATGCGTATACTTTTGGCGGATTGTTCGGCCGCGTGGCGTTCGCCCTTCCGGTGATCA
>JAYTEZ010000340.1:0-2480 GCA_043734805.1 Microbacteriaceae bacterium | reverse complement strand
ACGAGTTGGCTCCAGGCCCGCCGCGCCTGGGTGCCGGTGACCTTCTGCTCGAGGATCGCCGCGACCAGCATCTCGAGCACGCTTCCGGTGCGCAGCAGTCGGAGCCCGGGCGACCGACGATTCGCTTCGTGCAGGAAGGGGTTGCCTGAGACATCGAAATCTCCCTGATCGTCGCTCTGACCGAGAAGTTCCGGAACGGAGGCGATCGCCCACTCGGCGCCTTCGCCCCACGCGGTCGCCTCGATCGCGGATGTGCGCTGAGCGAGGTGCAGCGTCGCGGCTCCGAGCGGGGTCGGGATGGTGCGCCAGACTCCGCTCGCGTCCCACGCCATCGTCGGATCCTGTGCGCCGCGGCTCAACGGGCGAAGCGTGAGTTTCAGGTTGAGCGGTGCGGCGGGCGTGTACGTGCTGCGAAGCGGCAGAGTATCCGGTGCCGCGCGTGCATCTCGTGCCGCCGCCGCTTCCATGCCACTGAGACTACGTCGATCCTCTGACAGTCGGCGGAGCGCACCCATCGGCCGACAACCCTAGAATCGACCGATGGCCGTTTGGAAGATCCTGCTGTTCTACCGATTCACGCCGCTCGCCGACCCCGAAGCGATCCGGCTCTGGCAGCGCGACCTGTGCGAGTCGCTCGGCCTCGATGGGCGCATCCTGATTTCCCCGGACGGGATCAACGGCACGGTCGGCGGCGAGCTGAAGGCGGTCAAAAGGTACCTGCGGAAGACTCGCGAGTACGCGCCCTTCGCCGAGCTCGACGCCAAGTGGAGCGAGGGCGAGGGCGGCGACTTTCCTCGACTCCGCGTGCGCGTGCGCGACGAGCTCGTGAGCTTCGGGGCCCCCGGGGAGCTGAGGGTCGACGGGAACGGCGTCGTCGGTGGCGGCAGGAAACTCAGCCCCGAGCAGTTGCACGACCTCGTCGAGCAACAGGAGGTCACCTTCTTCGACGGCCGTAACCGCATCGAGGCGTCGATCGGACGGTTCACGAATGCGATCGTGCCGGATGTCGACAACACCCGCGAGTTCGTGGCCGAGCTCGACAGCGGCAAATACGACCACCTCAGGTCGAAGCCGATCGTCACCTACTGCACCGGCGGCATCCGTTGTGAGGTACTGAGTTCGCTCATGATCAACCGCGGTTTCGAGAATGTGTACCAGCTCGAGGGCGGCATCGCCAGGTACGGTGAGACGTTCGGCGACGGGGGGCTGTGGGAGGGTTCCCTCTACGTCTTCGACAGCCGGATGTCGATGGACTTCAGCGACCAGCCACAGGTGATTGGGCACTGTTACCGTTGCGGCGTCGCGACCAAACAGATCGAAAATTGCGGCGATTTGGCCTGCCGGGTGCAGCTCGTGGTGTGCCAGGAGCACGCGGCTTCGACCGCGTGCGCTGAGCATGCGTCGGCCTGAGAAGAATTCGCGCGCGACGGCCGAGTGGTATTCGCCCGACAAAACCTACCCGCGAATGTGCACCATGATGGTGTCATGACTATTGGAATCCTCACCAGCGGTGGCGACTGCCCCGGCCTCAACGCGGTGATCCGTGGTGCCGTTCTCAAGGGAACACAGATCTACGGACAGGAGTTTCTCGGCTTTCGCGACGGCTGGCGTGGCGTAGTCGAGGCGGATGTCGTGCCCCTCGTGCGGAAGGACATCCAGGGTATTAGCAAGCAGGGCGGCACCATCCTCGGCACCTCGCGCACCAACCCGTTCGAGGGCGAGGGCGGCATCGATCGCGTTCGAGAGAACATGGAAAAGCTCGGCGTCGAGTCCCTCATCGCCATCGGTGGCGAGGGTACCCTCGCGGCGGCAAAGCGGCTGACGGATGCCGGAGTCAAGATCGTCGGTGTGCCCAAGACGATCGACAACGACCTCTCCGGCACCGACTACACCTTCGGTTTCGACACGGCCGTGCAGATCGCGACCGACGCGATGGACCGGCTGCGCACCACCGGCGAATCGCACGGTCGCTGCATGATTGCCGAGGTGATGGGCAGGCACGTCGGATGGATCGCGCTGCATTCCGGAATGGCCGCCGGCGCGCACGCCATCCTGATCCCGGAGCAGAAAACCAACATCGACCAGATCTGCGCCTGGGTGCAGTCGGCCGTGGACCGCGGGCGGGGGCCGCTCGTCGTGGTGGCCGAGGGCTTTCACCTCGATTCGATGGATGATCCGCACTTCGAGCGTGGCCTCGATGCTTTCGGCCGCCCACGCCTTGGCGGCATCGGCGAAATGCTCGCGCCCATCATCGAAGAGCGCACCGGCGTCGAAACCCGCGCCACAACGCTCGGCCACATCCAGCGCGGCGGAACTCCGAGCGCCTTCGACCGCGTCCTCGCGACCCGGTACGGCATGGCGGCGGTCGACTCCGTGATGCACGGCCGCTGGGGACGGATGGTCTCGCTCAGCGGAACAACCATCACCCATGTTGCTTTCGAGGATGCGCTCGGCAAGCTCAACACGGTGCCGCAGTCCCG
>JAYTEZ010000339.1:0-2098 GCA_043734805.1 Microbacteriaceae bacterium | reverse complement strand
GCAGCGTTCTGGAATGCGAGCAGCCCTGCGAACAGGCTGGAGATCACCAGGATGCTCATGACGGTCGCCATCCACGGCCCGATGTACTGCGTGGCGAGGGTGAACAGAACAGCGGCCGGGTCGGCCAGCGGAACCTTGGCAACCGTGGAGTACTCCACCGTCTTTTCGACCACCTTGGAGGCGCCCATACCGGTCACCATGGCGAATGCCGTCAGGGCGAACAGCACCGTGATGACGCCCACGGCGAGATAGGTCGCGCGTGGAACGACCTTTTTCGGATCCTTCGATTCCTCACCGTAGATCGCGGTGGCCTCGAACCCGATGAAGGATGCGAAGGCAAAGGCGAACGCGATACCGGCGGAACCGGCAAGTCCACCGGCGAGAATCGCGGCCGGGTTGAACGAGGCCCAGAGATTGATGCCCTCCGGCCCGCCCTGGATGAGAATTGCGACCGAGGTGATGATCAGGGAGGCGAGTTCGAGCAGCATCAATACGCCGAGAAGCCTGGCCCCGACATCAACGCTGAGCAGGGAGAGCGCCGTGACGAGGACCCAGGCGATGAGCGACCATGCCCACCACGGAAGAAAGCCAAGCTGGGTCCCAACGACTGCGCCGAAGAATCCGTAAATGGCCAGCTGAATCGCGACGTAGGCCAGGATCGAGACGAAGGCGGAAGCAACGCCGAGGTGCTTTCCGAGGCCCCGACCGATGTAGGCGAAGAATGCTCCAGCGTTGGTCACCCGCTGGCTCATGGCCGCGTAGCCGACGCTGAACAGGAGCAGAGTGATGCCGACCACCAGGTAGGCGCCGGGGGCCGCAGCGCCGTTGCCGAGCACTATTGCCACGGGAACAGCTCCCGTCATCCCGACGAGAGGTGCGGCAGCCGCGACGACGAAGAATACGATTCCGATAACGCCGAGACGGCCCTTCCGCAGGGTGGAAGTTTTTTCCTCACCGGTCGTCTCGTGGGTAAGCGCCATTGTGATACTCCTCATTGAGTTCAGGATGCACAGATCGTCCGTATCCGAACGATTTAGCTAACAATGGCGAATCGTAGCGGCGTCGTCAAGAGGCGCGCCGATATTCACCACTTTTCATTTGGATACGAACAACAGCGAATCTGGGCTACACTCTGGCGCTATGACTGCTCTGAACGGTTTCCTGCCCCCACTCACACCACGCGGATCCAGCGCTCTCGTTCCGAACATGCCGTGGTACTACTCCGGCACGCTGTTGACCGTCGAGTACCTCACCGATCCGGCGAACGTTCGCGCCATCCTCCCCGCCGATATCGACCTGGCTTCAGAGGAGCCCGGAGCGGTCGCGTTCATTTGGGCGGACTGGCAATCCTGTAGCGAAGGCGGGCTCGAACTGCTCGATCCCGTTCGCTCCCAATATCTGGAGGCCTTCGTCGTCGTGCGGTGCTCGTATCGCGGCGAAACCTACAGTCGGTGCGTCGCCATCTGGGTGACCAAGGACTTCGCGATCGGCCGTGGCTGGTTCCAGGGCTACCCGAAGAAGCTCGGTTCCGTGCACGTGACCCGTGTCTTTGCCCACGGTAAGGCTTCGCCGCGACTGGAGGCCGGGGCACAGCTTGGGGCGTCACTCTCCGCGTACGACCACCGGCTGGCATCCGCGCTCGTAACGCTGCGAGAGCCCTCGGAGACCAACGGTTTCGTCAACGGGCATCGGATGCTGCACAACCGTTTCATGCCCTCAATCAGCCGGGGCCAGGGGCTCTCCCTCGACCAATTGGTGTCGATGGGCGGCGTCGACGCTGACCTCGGCCAGGCCTGGCGTGGGGATGCGGAGCTGTCACTCGCCGATTCGCCATGGGACGAGCTGCACTCGCTCCTGCCCGTCGGCGAGATTCTCGGCGGCTACTACCGAGAGCTCGGCGTCACCTTTGCCGGCGGCGAACTGCTCGAGGACCGCTCGCGCGCCGTGTAACGGCTCCAGTTCCGTCAACCCGGTTCGCGCTGTCCACCCCCGCGCAGGTTTAGTAATCCTCGAGGTACTCGTCGAGCTCCCACTGGGTGACGTCGCGGGTCGTCGGGTCCGTTGTGGCGGCCTCGTAGCGCAGCACCTCGTCCCGTTT
>JAYTEZ010000338.1:0-5494 GCA_043734805.1 Microbacteriaceae bacterium | reverse complement strand
TTGCAGGTTAGTAGTGGTAGCGGCACTGCCACACGATGAGTTGCTCGTTGTCGAAGGAGTAGATCAAGCGGTGTTCTTGCGTAATCCTCCGCGACCACGGTGAACCATCGAGATACTTGAGCTGCTCAGGCTTACCTATTCCCGCTGTGGGATCGCGACGTGTTTCCTTGATCAGCATGTTCACTCGCTTCAAGATCGCTCTGTCGGTCGATATCCAGTGCTGGTAATCGTCCCAGCCGTCATCGGTGAAGGCGAGAGTGAGCATTACGCCGATTCTTGGTCTGTCTCGATCAGGTCGCGGGGAGTTGTGCGACCTTCGCGTACCTGTTGCGCAGATGCGGCGAGGCGAGCTGCATTTGCGGGGGAACGAAGAAGATGGGCAGTTTCGCGGAGTGCGTTGTATTCGTGAGCAGACACGAGAAAAGCAGAGCCGCTCTTGGACGTGATCTCGATTTCACCGTGGTCAAGATTGACCTCTTCGATGAGACGATAAAAGTCTTTGCGTGCTGCTGTTGCTGTAATGGCCATGACGCAATCCTCCTAACGTACGTTATTACGCACGCTTCAACAGTAGGTGGTCGACATCCTTTTGGCAACTACGCGACGGGCCGCTGCGTGCCCGTAAGTCGTTCCGGTTACAGGACGCCGTCGAGAGTCGGACTCGCTGTGCAGGCGACTTTTGACATTTGTGCAGACGACTTCGGAAAATGACACGAGGGTCGTTTCCCGGAGCTGACAGCCGCAGCGTGATCGATGACGAGCAACTTCAGCGCGAGCTAACCCGAGCTAGCCCTCACCGCCCTCGACGGGCGCGCGTTCGCTGTCGCCAGCTCTGGCGCCATCCGTGAGCACGGAATGGCCTCGGCTAGCTTTGCTGTCGGAGCTACCGTCCTAACCTTGGGCACCAGCACCAGCACAAGCACCAGCAATGGCATGAACGACGAAACTCACTACGAAGGGGAATGCGACCAACAGAATGCTGATTGCCCCGAGGAGAAAACCAAGCAGGCTTGCCCTTGATCCGCGAAGGGTGGCATTGGCTCGCAGACGTCGTCTGGATGTCAAGGCGAGCACAAGGGTGCAGATCGACAGGGCGATCGACAACGGTGGAAGACCAACGGTCGGGATTGCCGCAGCACCCGTTGCCGGGCTGAGCATTGCAGGAAGGTCGAACGGACCGGCTGATTCGTGAGTGGTCATGTCCACGCCTCTCTAAAATCCGGTGAATCGAGTGAAGCGGGGCTCGTCACACTAACTCGAACTCGCACGCATGCAGGCCCGGTCAAAGGGCTTCGCAAACTCAATTGACCGGCGCTGAACCAAATGCACTAATGAGTCGTCGTGCACGCTTGGGTAAACCGTCGCACATCCGCACCCGCGATGCGGCGACTCAGGGGATGAGCAGCAGTTTTCCGATATGAGCGGATGATTCCATGCGCTCGTGCGCGCTCCCGGCGTCCACCAGTGGATACCGCCGATCGATGACGGGAACCACCAGGCCCGCTTCGACGAGCGGCCAGACGTTGGCCAGCACGCTCGCCATTATTTCGTCCTTCTCCGCCGCCGGGCGTGCGCGCAGGGTGGATCCGCGGATGCTCGCCCACTTGCCCATGAGAAGTCGGATGTCGAGAGTGCCCACCTCGGCGCTCTGGTTACCGATGATCGCGATCCGACCGTTCGGGGCGAGCGCACGCAGGTTGCGGTCGAGGTACCCGCCGCCAATCGCATCCAGGATGACGTCGGCGCCGCGGCCAGCGGTCGCCTCGAGAATTCGATCAACGAAGTCTTCCTCGCGATGGTTGATCAGGATCTCGGCGCCAAGTCGCTCGCATTCGGCGAGCTTGGCCGCGCTTCCGGCGGTTACCGCGACGAGACTGCCGAGTGCGCGAGCCAGCTGTATCGCGATCGTCCCAATCCCGCTGCCTCCGCCGTGAATGAGAACGGTTTCCCCGGCGCGAAGCCCGGCGAGCATGAAGACGTTCGACCAAACAGTCGCCAGTGCCTCGGGGAGGCCAGCGGCATCCACAGGGTCGAGAGACGCCGGCACCGGAAGTAGCTGCCCGACGGATGCAACGGCGAGCGATGCGTAACCGCCGCCGGCCAGCAGCGCGCAGACTGGATCGCCGACCGACCAGCCGGACACTCCCGCTCCGAGAGACGCAATCGTGCCGGATACTTCCAGGCCGGGTAATGGCGAGGCTCCGGCTGGCGGAGGGTAAACGCCCATCCGCTGGCCGATATCTGCGCGATTGACTCCGGCAGCGGCCACCTCGATGAGCACCTCGCCGTGACCGGCCACCGGATCCGAAAGCTCGGCGAAAACAAGAGCTTCGGGGCCTCCCGGCCGGGGAATGGTGATCGCGCGCATCCCTGAACGTTACGCCCAGTCGGTGCGGCTAGGTTGGGTCAATGCCTACCGAGCCAGACGAACAATCGCTCGCCGAGTTGCTGCCCGGCATGTGGCGCATCGGAGCCACGAATTTTCCGTTCTGGCTGGGTGGCGACCGCCTGCGGCCGAGTTGCAGCTACGAACTCAGAACGACCGATCCGCTTTCCCTGCGCGACATCGTCTCGTTTGCGACCGCGAATGGTACCGAGAAGCGAATCGTCGGAGTCGATAGATGGAAGAACGGGGAATTCGTCAGGCGGGGCACGGGAGTGCGTAGCCTGTTCCCGAGCCACTGGTCGGTCGCCGGCGGAAGCGATGACGGCAGCATCCTGGTCATCCGGTTTTCACCGTCGCTGACCACTTCCGCCGGAGTCGAGATCGTCGTTCGGCATGGCGCAGATTCGCACACATTCCGCACCGCGGTCGCAACCTCGTCGGATGCCCTCGGGCTGACCAACGGAGAGTTCGCAAGCCTGACCTGGCTGGATCTCGCCGGCGCAGAGGGCTGACGCTCGGGGACCCAGCGACTCAGCAACTCGGCGGGGAGAGGGCGTCGCGCACGGCGAATCCGAGGGCGACCAGCACGTCGAGTGGTCTTTCGACGGCGCCGAAGTGGCCGCAGTCCGCGATCACGGTGCGAACGCTGTTCGGCAGCAGCCTTCCGAGGTGGTCAAGATCGTCCTGGGTGACGAAAACGTCGCGGTCCCCCTTTGTCGCGCGAACGGGGCAGTCGATCGTCGACCACATTCCGTCAGCGTCGTAGCCTCGGGTCACCTCCGCCGCGGCGGCGAAGGACCGGGGCCTGATTTCACGGGCGAGCGCTCTGCCCTGCGTCCGAGGTACCTTCCTCCAGTGCCGAAACAGGGGGAAGGTTGCCGGACGAAGCAGTCCCATGGCGTCCATCCCGCGCACGAGAGCCGGACCTGCTGTGCCGAGCAGCGCGAGAAACTGCGTTACCCGCCAGAGCAGCGTGAAACCGGGCAGTTCGCCGAATCGGCGGAGCGGATGCTCGACGCTGTGCATCACCGAGAATGTGGTGCCCGACACCATGCCGACCGACAGCACGCACTGCGGCCAGATGGAGGCCATGTGGAGCGCGACGAAACCTCCGAGCGAGTGGCCGACGAGATCCCATTCCGTGTAGCCGAGCTCGTCCGCCATGTCCTTGACGAGCGAGCAGATCGCGAGAACCGTGTGGTCAGCCCGATCACTGGTGAGCACCGCGTCCCCCCAACCGGGAAGGTCGAAGATAACGATGTCGCCGAGGTCGATGCCGAGGCCGTTTGCGACCTGGACGAGCGGTGTCCAGGTCGTCCAAGAACCGGCAGCGCCGTGCAGAAAGAGCGTCGCACGGGTAGACGAGCGCTCCGCCGGATGTCGTGCGACGCAGGTGCCGAGTGGACTCGACACTGTCGTCGTCATCAGGCCCAGTGCGGCAGCATCATTAACCAGTTCGAGCGGTCCGTAGGCATCGAGGGGTATTTCGGGCATTAGTCGGTACCGCCAACGATCTCTTCGCGCACGCGGCGCAGGTCTTCCAGGAGTGAGCCAATCAGGATCCAGCTCCGGGTATCCGGCCTGGCGATGACGAGGGGAGCGGTCAGCGTTGGTAGTTCGGCGGTAATAGGGTTCGGGTCCTCGCGCGATTCGGATGCCGGGCGCGGGTCGCGAGCGATCAGCAGCAGGTCGTGTGCCGCACGATCCAGTTCCGCTGCGATCGAGGCGACGACCGGATCGTTCGGCAGCGTCGGGTCGTAATTGTCGTGCAGCGCCCGGGCCATTCCGATCACGCGTGTCACCATCACGCCCAGTGAGTCCAGCAACTCGCGATCGCGTCGAAGGAGGGTACGGTACTTTCCGTGGCGAGGGTTGAGCATGAGGCTTTCATCAGCTCGGATGATGGCGTCGACCGCTACCTCCCTCATCCCCTTGAGTTTTCGCGCATTCGCGAGCATGGTCGACAGCTCATGGCCGGCGAGCGGCGCGCGGAGGGCTTCGGCGAGGGCGCGGAGCGTCGACGCTACGTTCTCGGTCAGGTTGCCGACGGCGGTGTGTGCGGGGGTAAGGAGAACGGGAGGAACGATGACCGCGTTGATCACAAGCCCGACGATGGCACCGATGATCGTCTCGATGATTCGGTTGACGGCATAGTCGGGAGTCTGCACCCCGATCGCGACCACCAGCATCGCGCTGATCGGGATCTGGTTGGCAGATCCTGGTGACAGGCGCAGCGCCCAGGCGAGGAACAGTGAGACGACGATGATGCCGAGCACGATCCAGCTCGAGTGGCCGAAGAGCAGGCTGGCGCCGTACGCGAGCAGCACGCCGACGACCACGCCCACGCTGCGCTCGATGCCCTTGGCGAGAGACTGATTGACGCTCGGCTGAACGACGAGGAGCGCGGCTATCGCCGCAAAAATCGGCAGGGGCTGCGCGAGGACGATCGTGCAGATCAGCCAGGCGACGATCGCTGCCACAGAGGTCTTGACAACCTGCAGCAGTGGGCTGCGCGACGACGCTCGCAGTGAGGCCATCAGTTGCATCCACCCAGAGTATCGCCCGGCTGGTCGGCGAGACGGGGGAGAACTACTCGGTGGGGAGTTGGAAACCGCTCAACTCACCGCTGACGGGTGCATCCACGGCAGGTGACTGAACCGCCGGGACGACCGTTGTGACCGGGGCTACGCTCGCCGATGCGACTGTCGCGCTGCCGAGGGCAACGCCCACGAGTAGGGCGCTGACAAGAATGCCGGTTGCTGAAACTCCGCTTGCTGCCGCAGTGACACCGGTCAGCCGCCCAGTGCGACGCAGGCGCCGAACATAGACGGCGATTGCCAGCAGGGCAACGGTCGCACAAGCGACCGTCACCACCAGGGGCAGGGTAATTGCATCGGTCGCCGTTGGTGCGGCAGCAAGCGCAGCATTCATGTGCTGGCTGTTCCTTTCGGGTAAGGAACGATTCATGTCGGGTACATGAACTGTGTGTCGTTCTGTCCGTCTTTTGGGGGACATGAGTTCAACAAGGAAAACGTACCAGAGCCCTCTTTCGTGGGGCAAACTTTCGTGTGCCCCACTTTGGGGGCAGGAGCGAAAGGGTTGACGGGG
>JAYTEZ010000337.1:0-2904 GCA_043734805.1 Microbacteriaceae bacterium | reverse complement strand
ACCGCCAGGCTGAAGACCGACAAGGCCTACCAGGTGACGACGGTCAAGTTTCTCAAGGCCGTCATCAGGGGCTGGATCTACGCTCGGGACAACCCGGAGAAGACCGCGGATATCGTGGTCGGCTATGGCCCGAAGCTCGGAACCAGCCACCAGCTGTGGCAGACCAATGAGGTCAACAAGCTGGTCTGGCCGTCACCGAACGGCATCGGCATGATCGATGCCGCCGCCTGGAAGCGCACCGTCGGCGTCGCGATGGATGCGAAGAACCTCGAGGGGTCGACTGTCATCTCCAAGGCACCGGATCCCGACGCGTACACGAACACCTACATCACGGAGGCGCTTGCGGCCCTCGCGTCGGAAAAGCTCGACCTTAAAGGCGAAAGCTTCAAGCCGATCACCGTCACCCTCAAGGAGGGTGGGCAGTAACAATTCAGTACTCTGGTGCGGGGGTCGTTCTTCGGCCCCCGCACCCCGAACTAAGGCAGAAATGAACCAGCCAGACCCAGCCGACGGCGCCCGCGCCTACGACCTCGACCGCTCCCACGTTTTCCACTCCTGGTCGGCACAGGGGGCACTGAAGCCCTTCGTCATCGCCGGGGGGCTCGCCAGTACCGTCTGGGACTATGACGGCAAGCACTACCTCGACTTCTCGAGTCAGCTCGTCAACATGAACATCGGCCACCAGCATCCGAAGGTCATCGCCGCCATCAAGGCGCAGGCCGACCTGCTCACCATGGTGGCCCCGGCGCACGCGAACCTGGCGCGAGGTGAGGCGGCATTGCGCATCCTCGCGAAGGCCGGCCGGCCATTCAGCAAGGTCTTCTTCACCAACGGTGGCGCGGATGCGAACGAGAATGCCATTCGGATGGCACGGCTCGTCACCGGGCGCGACAAGGTGCTGTCCCAGTATCGCTCGTACCACGGCAACACCGGGGCGGCCATCGTCGCTACGGGTGACTGGCGCCGGGTTCCGAACGAATTCGCCCGCGGACACGTGCACTTCTTCGGACCATTCCTCTATCGCTCCGAGTTCTGGGCATCCAGCCCGGAGGAGGAGCGTGAGCGCGCGCTGCACCACCTCGAGCGCGTGATCCAGTCGGAGGGCCAGTCCTCCATCGCGGCGATCCTGCTCGAGGGCATCCCCGGAACAGCGGGGGTGCTCGTGCCCCCGCCCGGCTACCTCGCCGGCGTGCGTGCGCTCGCCGACAAGTACGGGATCCTGCTCATCGTCGACGAGGTCATGTCCGGCTTCGGACGCACCGGCGAATGGTTAGCCTGGCAGGGGTTCGCCCGGGACGAGGGCCACTGGATTCCGGACCTCGTGACCTTCGCGAAAGGCGTCAACTCGGGTTACGTGCCCGTGGGGGGCGTCATCATCTCGGAGTCGATCGCGAACGCCTTCGAGACGCAGGTGTTCCCCGGCGGGCTCACCTACTCCGGGCATCCGCTCGCCATGGCTTCGATCGTCGCTTCCCTCGACGCGATGGATGACGAGGGCATCGTTTCGAACGCCGCCACGATCGGCACCGATCATCTCGGTCCGGGTCTCGCCGCGCTTGCCGCGAAGCATCCGCTCATCGGTGAGGTGCGCGGCCTCGGCGTATTTTGGGCGCTGGACCTCGTGGATGACCCGGTGACCCGTCAACCCGTCTCGGGCGTGGTCATCGCCGCGCTCAAGACCGAGCTCATGCAGCGCGGGCTGCTGCCGTTTGCCGCCGACAACCGCCTCCACGTCGTCCCGCCGTGCGTGGTGACACCGGATGAGGTCGCCCGGGCGCTCGCGATCTACGACGAGGCGTTCACCGCGGTGGAGAGCGAGTAGGGCCGCGTTTTAGGTGGCGGGCACGCCCTCGGCGAACGAAGGCTTCCGCACCCGCGAGCCCGAGTAAACTTCTCTGGTGCCTCACGTGATCAAAACTCCCTATACGGTCGATGTCTACGACCTCATGCATCGTCCGGGCGAGATGCGCGAGCGGATGCTCGACCTGGCGGTTCCCGAGGAGTTCGGAAACGCCATGATCGGGGTGAAAACGGGCAGCTCACTGCGTGTCGACCTGCGGATGGAGTCGCTTCACGACGGCATCCTGGTGAGCGCGGAGGTCGACGGAACGGCCGTCGGGGAGTGCGGACGTTGCCTCATCGACATCGAAGAGCCCGTTCAGGTCGAAATTCAGGAGCTTTTCGCGTATTCTTCAGACGAAGCTTTCGAGTACGAGGTTCACGAGGACACGATTGATCTCGAACCCGTAATCAGGGATGCGGTGGTGTTGTCACTGCCGTTCCAACCGGTCTGTCAAGAAGATTGCCTCGGCCTGTGCCCGCAGTGTGGGGTGCGGCTACTCGACAGCCCGGGCCACGAACACGAGAATCCTGTCGATCCACGGTGGGCAGCTCTCGGAGGGCTGGCCGCACTCGACGGGCAATCCGAAACCGCAGGTTTGGCCGGCACCACCCCAGATGTGAACGATGCTGCGAACAGCATCGAGTAGAGAAAAGAGATAGCCATGGCAGTACCGAAGCGAAAAATGTCACGCGCCAGCACCCGCGCGCGCCGCGCCCAGTGGAAGGCCACGCCTCCCACCCTGGTGAAGACCGTCGAGGGCGGCAAGGTCACCTACAGCCTTCCGCACCGCGCAAAGGTCGTCGAAGATTCCACCGGCGCACCCCTGTACATGGAGTACAAGGGCCGTAAGGTCGCGGACGTATAAGTCCCCTTCGTCGTCACCGGCGATGCTGGATAGCGAAGCAATTCGGGGCGAACTCGAGTTGTTCCTCGCGGTCGACGTAAGCCCCGGACTGCTCGAGCTTGCGTTGACCCATCGGTCCTATGCCTACGAGCATGGAGGCCTCGCTCATAATGAGCGCCTCGAGTTCCTCGGCGACTCGATTTTAGGCCAAGCCGTG
>JAYTEZ010000336.1:0-5376 GCA_043734805.1 Microbacteriaceae bacterium | reverse complement strand
GCAGCCGTAACTGTTCGCGTCACCCCGTGCATCTCCAGCGTGCCGGTAGCCATGAACGACTGCGGCTTGCCGGGTGTCGGTCGCGCCGCGGTCACGGGTTTCGTGAGGGTAAAGACGGCCGTCGGAAATTTGCCGACCTCAAGAGCAGTGCCGCGGAAGTACGCATCCCGTGCCGGTTCCGGTGTCGCGATGCTTCCCACATCCACCGTCACACGTGCCGCCGTGAGCGTCAGATTTCGCACGGTCAACGATCCGGTGACCTGGCTCGTGCGCCCGGTCACGGTGAGGTGCTGTCCCGCGAGCACCTCCTTGACGCGATACCCCGCAAACGAGCCTGGTCCGACCGTCCACTCCCCGGACAGGTGATCGACATCGACGGTGGAGCCGGTGGATGGGGCACTCGAGAGAGAGGGCGGAGGCGACACGACGCTGGCGGCATATTCTGCGTACAGGTAAGGGCCCACGATCAATGACGTCCCGCCGACGGCGAGGAGTCCAGCGCCGATCCACAACAGCACCCGCGTCTTCTTTGTCATGTTGCCCACGTCCGTTCCCCGACCATGTGCGGCCGTCACTTTAGAACAACGGTGCACGACCCCTCCGGGTTCAGACCGCCCACTCGGGCTCGTCAGGTTTGGGAAGTCGCTGTGAATTTGAACGGATCCGGCGCCTGCGTCGTAGTCACATTAGCGGGTCCTTTCCGCCGGTCCGAGTGATGCACCGGGCGACGCACCCCCAACGTAAGGAACACATCATGAAGACACGACTGACTCTCACCCTTGCGGGGGCGGCATTTGCTGCGCTGGCCCTCACCGGATGCTCGACGACGGCGGGCACGTCACCAGGCGCCTACGGTTCGAGTTCCGCCTCGAGCGCACCTTCCGCGCCGGCGACCGCAGCGGGCACGGACGCTGCCGTTGCGACCTCCGCTCTCGGCACGATCGTCGTCGACGGCAAGGGCAAGACGGCATACTTCTTCGACAAGGACACGGCAAATTCTGGCTCGAGTGCGTGCAGTGGCCAGTGCGCGGCGACGTGGCCTGCCATCACCTCGACGTCCTCTACTCCCGCTGTTACTGGTATCACCGGAACCGTCGCCACGATCACCGGAGTCGCGGGTGGCAAGCAGATCACCATCAATGGTCGACCGATTTATACCTTCGCAAATGACACGGCTCCCGGCGACACCAAGGGCCAGGGTGTTGGTGGCATCTGGCATGTGGTCTCGCCGTCCGGGGACGTGATCAAGACCGCCGGGTCACGCTATTGAGTCGTGTGTCGTGCGTCGTGCGCCAAATGCAGTCAGCCGTGAGTCGCGCGCGGTGCGCCAAATGCAGTCAGCCGTGAGCCGTGCGCAGTTCGCCAAATGCAGTCAGCCGTGAGTCACTCGACCGACTCCTGCATTTCGTGCACGCAACGGTCGCGTGTTGGACCTGCTTGCGATCGCTGCCGATTAGACCGGAAGAATCACTCCAGTGGCCAACAGCACGATGAGCACGGAGCCGAGCAGCACCCGATAGATCACAAACGGCAGGAACGAACGCTTCGAAATGTAGTTCATGAAAAACGCGATCACGAGCAGGCCGACGATGAATGAGACCACGGTGGCGATGGCCGTTTCGGCCGGTCCGAACACCTCGTGTCCTGGATTCTGGATCGTCTTGAATAGCTGAAAGAATCCACTCCCGAGCACGGCGGGAATGGCAAGCAGGAACGAGTATCGCGCAGCGGCGCGTCGCTCGTAACCGAGGAAGAGCCCGGCCGTGATAGTGCCGCCGGAACGTGACACTCCGGGGATGAGGGCGAGGGCCTGCGCGCCACCGAAGATGAGGGCGTGCGGCGTGTTCAGGTCTTTAAGGCGACGCTTCTTGGCACCGACATAGTCGGCGATCCCGAGCAGGATGCCGAAGACGATAAGCGTGATGGCGATGATCCACAGGGAGCGCAGCGTCGTTTCGATCATTTTCTGGAACAGCACGCCTAGCACGACGATCGGCACCGAACCGAGGATGATGAACCAACCCAGTTTGGCCTCCGGGTCGCTCCGCGGCACTCGTTTGAACAGCGAGAGGAACCATCTCGAGATGATGCGCCAGAGGTCGGCGGCGAAATAGACGACGACCGCGGCCTCTGTGCCGAGCTGGATGATCGCCGTGAATGCGGCACCGGGGTCTGTGCCCGTGCCGATGATCGGCCCGACGATTCGCAGGTGAGCGGTCGACGAGATCGGCAGGAACTCAGTGAGGCCCTGCACGATCCCCAGAATGATCGCGTTGATGAAGCTCACAGTGGTCCGTTCTCCTCGGGAAGTAAGAGCGCGACCAACCGTACAACTAGTAATTCAGCAGCAGGTCGGTCAGCACGCGCCTGCCAAACACTAACGCGTCGAGCGGCACTCGCTCGTCAACGCCATGGAACATCGCCGGAAAGTCAAGTTCGGGAGGGAGCTTCAGCGGTGCAAACCCGTACCCCTTGATTCCGAGCCTCGAGAGCGCCTTGTTGTCGGTTCCGCCGGAAAGCAGGTACGGCAACACCGCCGCCCCTGGATCATGAGTATGGAGTGTGCCCGTTATCGCCTCAACGAGTGGACCAGCGAATTCGGTCTCAAGTCCGATGTCGCGGTGCAGAACCACGATCTCGATGTCGGGGCCGACCAGCTCGGCGAGTTCCGCAAGCACGGCATCCTCCTCCCCCGGCAGGGTGCGGATGTCGACGAGCGCCTCCGCGGTATCCGGGATCACGTTGTGCTTGTATCCCGCCGTCAAGACAGTCGGATTGGTCGTCGTGCGGAGCGAGGCCTGGATAAACCTGCTCGCGGTTCCGGTGGCGATGGCCAGCTCATCCGGCCCCACCTTCTGCGGGTCCACCTCGAGGATGCGCGCGAGTTCCCCGAGAAGTTGCGAGGTGGTGTCGGTGAGACGGATAGGCCAGTCGCGACGGCCGACAGCGGCAACCGCCTCGGCGAGCTTCGTTACGGCGTTGTCACGCATCAGGTGCGAGCCGTGTGCAGCGGTGCCGCGGGCGATGAGCTTGACCCAGACGAGAGTCTTCTCGCCGGTCTGCAACAGGTAGGCGCGCGCGCCATTGAGGTGGATCGAGTAGCCACCAACCTCGCTGATGGCTTCCGTGGCGCCCGCGAAAAGTTCGGGATGAGTGTCCACGAGGTAGTGCGAACCGAGAACACCTCCCGCCTCCTCATCGGCAAAGAATGCGATCACCAGGTCACGGGCGGGCTGCTTGCCCGTGCCCAGGATGTCGTCGAGTGCGGTGAGCATCATCGCGTCCATGTTCTTCATGTCCACGGCGCCGCGACCCCACAGCATGCCGTCTTGAATGACGCCCTCGAACGGATCGACCGACCAGTTATCGGGCTGGGCCGGGACGACGTCGGTGTGGCCGTGCACGACGAGGGCCGGTTTGCTCCGGTCGGTGCCCTCGACGCGGGCGATAACACTCACCCGGCCGGGTTCCGACTCGAACATTTCCGGCTCGAGGCCGAGGCGCGTGAGGTGGGCGGCGACATACTCCGCGGCATCCGCTTCGCCGTTCGATTTGCCCTCGCCGTAGTTCGTCGTGTCGAAGCGGATCAGGTCGCGAGCGATTCGTGCCGTCGCATCGAGAGCGTAATCGGCGGTGGGGTCAACCATGCGTCAACCGTATCGCCCGCTGCGCCAATGGCGAGTTCGAGGTCGGCCCTGAGCGCGTGCTATTCTCGGACGTCGGTTGTTCTGCGAAGTTCCACCGGATGCGCGCGGATGGCGGAAATGGTAGACGCGCCAGCTTGAGGTGCTGGTGCCCGTTAGGGCGTGGGGGTTCAAGTCCCCCTTCGCGCACAGAGACAGATTCAGGGTATTGCCCTGTATTTGTTCGGAAAATGGGTCGCGACAACTGTTCATCGGTTGTCCGGCCCGTTTTTTGTGTCCCGGAGGGTCTGATTTTGGCGGTCGGTCGTCCGTGAGACCGAGGGTTAACGCACGATCGGCCCGCCAGAGTGATTTCTGGCAGGCCGAATTGTTCGGTCGAACGGGTAAGGGAACTTGGTGGTGCGGGCGAGGCTAGCCTGGCGGCTGGATCGTCTCGTCACCGTGTGCGAGGCCGTCGCTTTGCCAGAAGGTGCGGGCGACGTCGTCGTTCTTCGCAGTCATTGTGAAGATGGCGAGTTCGCCCTTGTAGAAGGTGAGGATTTGGCGCATGTTCTCGACGACGGCTGCCAGCGCGACCACGATGTAAGTAAAGGTGTTTCCGTGGACGGCCCGGAGGTCGGGGTCGGCGATGTTCTCGAACTGGGTTCGTTTGAGGTTGCGGTTGGCGGATTCGACGACGTTGCGCATTCCGTAGGCGCTGCGCCACTCGTCGGTGCCGTAACGGAAGTACTGTTCGCGCTTCAGACCGCCGGCATTGGCTTGATCGGCCTGCTTGCCGACAGGGCGCTTCATCGTCACGTTCTTACCTTGGTGTGAGCCGGACTTTGCCTTCCACTTCGCGTAGTCGGGTGAGTCGATCGGAATGAGGTATCGGCGGGTCCAGTCCTGGTCCATGTGGCCCTTCGCCAGCAGTCTCGACTTGGCGAGGCGTGCGAGTTGTTGTTGATAGAGCCTCGTGGCACGTTTGAACACCAAAGTCTCAGCCTTGGTACGTGTGTCGATGGCTTTCCAGCTGTTTTGCGCGGTGACAAAGACGCGATCGGCGTCGATGAGGACCTGGGGCAAGGTGTTGAGGAACCAGGATCCGGAGACGAGGATGAAGCCTCTCGGGTCGAAAGCGCAACAACCCCGAACTCCTTGCGTTCACCAATGCAGACGCCAGCCCGCCCCCGACGCTAATGACCCACATTTCCTAAATGCAACATCAATTAGGGGCCACAGACCCATACTCCTGGTCGACCGAGAAGTAGGCGTGCCAAGCGCGCCCGTTAGCCGAACCTTTCGCGGACCTTTGAGAGCTCGGCTGGGGCTGGGAACGGCGTCCTCATCCGGCTCGACCTGGCGAACTGCCGTCGGGTGAACCTCGGCCAGATGTCTAGGCTTGTGGGCATGGCTACAGTCATCCTCGTGCGGCACGGTCGCACCACCGCGAATGCCGTCGGCGTGCTGGCCGGACGGGCCGTCGGGGTTTCACTCGACGAGATTGGTCGTGACCAAGCGGCCCGCACGGGTGAGCGTCTGGCCGTGGTTCCGCTGGTCGGGGTGGTCTCGAGCCCCCTGGAGCGCTGTCGGCAGAGCGCGCAGTTCATCCTCGACCAGCAGCGTTTCGAACACCCGACCGGCTCACCGGTGTCGCCGATCGAGAACGACATCACGGAGTGCGACTACGGCCAGTGGCAGGGCCGCGCCCTCGGCGAGCTTGCCAAGGAGGACCTGTGGTCGGTGGTGCAGA
>JAYTEZ010000335.1:0-2340 GCA_043734805.1 Microbacteriaceae bacterium | reverse complement strand
GCATAGACCGTTGCGTGACCCGTGCCGAACGCGCTCGCCAGGCCGATGCCAAGCGCGGCCGCGACGACCCCGACAAGCGCTGCTCCGGCCAGGCTGCGTCCGAGCGCCGAACGCACGGCCGGATCCCGGACGGGAACGCGAGAGCCGACCACGAACATCGTGAGGCCGAAGCCGATGCTCGCGAGCAGGCTGAAGGATTTCTCGCCCGGGTGGACGAGTCCAAGCCCGGATGCCCCAATCAGCAGACCCCCACCAATTTCGCCGATAACGACAGGCAGATTCCAGGACGCTCGTGCGGCCAGCAGTGGTCCAAGCAGACCAACGATTACGATGAGGACAAGCAGCGAGAAGCTCACGATTGTCACCCTAGCGAGACGGATCAGTTCGATGGCAGTTCATTGGTCGCATGTCCCCGAACCGCACGACTACCCGGCCGCCGAGAACTATCTCAGTCTGCTCGCGGATGCCCCGATGGTGTCACAGCTCGCGGAGCGTTTGCGCGCCGCGCCGATCGTAACTTTCAAGGCCAAGGACATCCTGCGTGCCTCACGGTTGCCACTGCTCGGAAGGGATAATCCGCACGTCACCTCCGATCTGAAGAAGGTGAAAGACGGCCAGAAACTCTCGCCCGTTTTGCTCCTGCGTGGCGACGTCAGCCGGGGACTCCCCGCCCAGATCGCGGATGGTTACCATCGCGTGTGCGCCTCGTACTACCTCGACGAGAACACCGAAATCCCGGCCCAGATCGCCTGAGGAGTTGCTGACGCGCGCCGCCTGCGGGCGGGATGAGTAGGGCTAGCCCATCGCCATCGGACGGCGCTCGCCGTCGAGCGCCTCGGCGTTCGGCCCGATCGCGCCGATTCGGCAGCTCGTGATCGTGGCGAGCTGGGAGAGATCCGAGGCGTCGTGGCGTCTCGCCGCGTGCACGATGATCGCGGCGCAGGCCTCCGCGTCGGCGAGAGCGTCGTGGTGCGCGAAGTCCTCGAAGCCGGCGGCCGACGCTGCGACCGGCAGGCGGTAGGACTCGAGACTGTAGGTCTTGCGGGCCACCTGCAGGCTGCAGAGGTAGCGGAAATCCGGGATGTCGATGAAGCTCGCTCGGCAGGCGGCCGCGATCACGCCCATGTCGAATCCGGCGCTGTGGGCGACGAGGTGATCGCCGTCGGCAAAGGCGACCAGGTCGGGCAGCTGCTCGCTCCAGAGCAGGGCGTCTGCGACATCCGGTGCCATGATGCCGTGGATGCGGGTGTTCCATTCATTGAAGTGATCGTGGCCGAGTGGCGGCTTGATGAACCAGCCGATCCTGTCGACGACCTCGCCGTCGCGCACCTTCACGAGTCCGACCGAACAGGCCGACGCGCTGGAGGAGTTGGCGGTCTCGAAGTCGATCGCGGTGAAGTTGATGGCCATCATGGCATCGTCTCACGGTCATCCGACCGCACGGTGTCAGCGCGCCGGGACGGGGCTGGCAGGCGCACCACTACAACCCGCACCCCTAGAATTGACCCCCGTGGCTCTCACTATTGCAATCGTCGGACTGCCCAATGTCGGCAAGTCCACCCTCTTCAACGCCCTCACCAAAAACCAGGTGCTCGCCGCGAACTACCCGTTCGCCACGATCGAGCCCAACATCGGTGTCGTCAGCCTTCCGGATGCCCGGCTCGACCGGTTGGCGGAGCTGTTTGGCAGCGAGCGCATCCTCGCCGCTCCGGTCTCCTTCGTCGACATCGCGGGAATCGTCAAGGGCGCGTCCGTCGGCGAGGGGCTCGGCAACAAGTTTCTCGCCAACATCCGCGAGGCGGACGCGATCGCGCAGGTCATCCGTGGATTCGCCGATCCGGATGTCGTGCACGTCGACGGCAAAGTCGACGCGGCCTCCGACATGGAGACCATCAATACCGAGCTCATTCTCGCCGACCTGCAGACCCTCGAGAAGGCGGTCATCCGCTTCGAGAAGGAAGTCAAGACGAAGCGCACCGAGCCGATCGTGCTGGAGACCGCGCTCGCCGCACAGAAGTTTCTGAACGACGGTAAGCCGCTCTCGTCGTCGAGCCTCGACACCGAGCCGATTCGCGAACTCGGGCTGCTGACCTCGAAGCCGTTTATCTATGTGTTTAACATCGACGAGCAGATCCTCGGGGATGCCGCCTCTCTCGCCTCTCTCGCCGCCCTCGTCGCCCCGGCGCAGGCGATCTTCCTCGACGCCAAGCTCGAGTCGGAACTGATCGACCTCGAACCGGCGGATGCGGCGGAGCTCCTCGCCTCCACCGGCCAGGCCGAGAGCGGCCTCAACCAGCTCGCCCGTATCGGCTTCGACACCCTTGGCCTGCAGACCTACCT
>JAYTEZ010000334.1:0-3541 GCA_043734805.1 Microbacteriaceae bacterium | reverse complement strand
AGCACGCGGTCGCGCACGGGGGCATCGACTCCGCGCGTCGGTTCGTCAGCCACAAGCAGCGTCGGCTCGAGGATGAGAGCGCGGGCGAGAGCCACGCGCTGGCGCTGGCCACTGCTCAACTGGTAGGGCAGCTTGTTCATGAGGCTGAGAGGCAATCGCACGGAGTCGACGACGATCGCGACAGCATCCGCGGCCTCCCGGGTGTTGAATCGGCGGTCCCTCATATAGATCGGCTCTGCCACATTCTCGGCCACCGTCAGCAGCGGACTCAGTCGCTCGGCACCGTCCTGCCGCAGATAGCCGACGCGCAGGGTCAGTCGATCGCGACGGCGCTTACCGACGTGACGCAGTCGTGTGCCGTAAACCTCGAGCACTCCGCCACAGATCTCCGGAATTCCATTGCCCAGCCGGCTCACCCCGGCAAGACCGGCAACGGCCATCGCCAGGGTCGATTTGCCTGATCCGGATTCCCCCACGACTCCCAGGATCTCCCCCGGCGCAAGCTCGAAGGTCACGCCGCGCACCGCGAGAAAGCGCGGCTGTGCTCCGTTCGACCGGTACTGAATGGAGAGGTCTCGCGCAGAGACCACCGCAGCCCCGCCCCACACCGGCACCACCCCTAGACCTCGGCCCTCAACAGTCTCAGAGCGTCGCGTCGCTGTGCCTGCTCGGCCGGATTCGGCACGGGCAGCGAGGCAAGAAGCCTCCGGGTGTACGGGTGCTGCGGAGAACCGAGCACCTCCGCTCCCGTGCCTTCCTCGACGAGCGCGCCGTGGTACAGCACGGCGATCCGGTCGGCGAGGATGTCGACGACCGCGAGATCGTGGCTGATGAACAGGGCCGCAAAACCGAACTCCTTCTGCAGCTCGGCGAAAAGTTCGAGCACACGCGCCTGCACCGACACGTCGAGGGCACTCGTCGGTTCGTCGGCGATGAGCAGCTTCGGCTGCAGCGCCAGCGCTCTCGCGAGGGAGGCCCGCTGGCGCTGTCCACCGCTCAGTTCGTGCGGATAGCGGTCCCCGAAAGCGCGTGGCAACTGAACGGCCTCGAGCAGGTCGTCGACACGCGCTCGTGCGGCGCGGGCATCCGGAGCCTTTCCGTGCACGATGAGCGGCTCGGCAACACATTCGGCGATGGTGAGAAGCGGGTTGAAACTCGTTGCCGGATCCTGAAAGATGAAGCCGATGTCGCTGCGCAGAGGACGGAACTGACGCTCCTTTACCCCCAGCATCTCCTGCCCAAGAACCGTGAGCGAGCCGCCCGTAATGCGGGTCAGGCCACCGATCGCGCGGCCGATCGTGGTCTTGCCGGATCCGCTCTCGCCGACGAGCCCGAGCACCTCCCGGGCACCGATTTGAAAGCTCACCCCGTCCACGGCGCGGAAGCCGCCGCGTCCGAATCGGCCCGGATACTCGATCACCAGGTCCTGCGCCACGACGAGCGGCTCAGCGACCGTGAGGGCGCGCTCGGCAGCGCGCTGCTGCGTTCTGATGGTGCCGGAGCCGAGATACGGCACGGCGGCGAGCAGTCGCTTCGTGTACTCGTGCTGCGGATTACCGAACAGGCTCGTGACATCCGCCTCTTCGACGACCTTTCCCTCGTACATCACTGCGACGCGGTCGGCGAGGTCGGCGACGACGCCCATGTTGTGGGTGATGAGCACGATCGCGGTGTCGAATTCGTCACGGCAGCGCCGCAGCAGGTCGAGAATTTCGGCCTGTACCGTGACGTCGAGCGCTGTCGTTGGTTCGTCGGCCACGATGAGCTCGGGGTCGAGCACGAGCGCCATCGCGATGACGACGCGCTGTTTCTGTCCGCCCGAGAACTGGTGCGGGTAGTAGTTGACCCGATGGGCAGCGTCGGGAATGCCCACCTTGTCGAGAATCTCGATTGCCCTGGCCTTCGCGGCAGCGCGACTGTACTTGCCGTGGGCGCGCAGGCCCTCCGCGATCTGCCAGCCGACGGTATAAACCGGGTTGAGGGCCGTTGATGGCTCCTGGAATACCATGGCAGCGCTCGTGCCGCGGATTTCTCGCAGGCGTGACTTGCTGACCGTCACGACGTTGTCCTGCCCGAGCAGCACGACACCGGATTCCGTGGCCGTCTCCGGCAGCAGCCCGAGGATCGCCTTCGCGGTGACCGTCTTGCCGCTACCGCTCTCGCCGACGATCGCGAGCACCTCACCCGCATTCACCGACAGCGTGACACCGTCAACCGCGCGCACATCGCCGCTGTCGGTCGCGAACGTGACCGTGAGATCCGTTATCCCCACGGCCTGTTCGCCCCGCGCCAGGCGGCTCATGAGCGTGCCTCCAGTTCGAGGTCGCCGATGAGACCGGTACTTGCACCCGGGGCACTGTCGGCGGTCGGTTCTGGCGGTGCTATGGCGCCGGTCGCACGGCGCCTGGTGCGAAGTCGCGGATCCGCGAGGTCGTTGAGGCTTTCGCCGACCAGCGTCATCCCGAGCACAACGAGCACAATGGCGACACCGGGGAAGACCGATGTCCACCAGATGCCGCTCGTCACATCGGAAATCGATTTGTTGAGGTCGTAGCCCCACTCGGCGGCGGAGGTTGGCTCGATGCCGAAGCCGAGGAAACCGAGGCCCGCCAGGGTGAGGATTGCCTCGGATGCGTTGAGGGTGAAGATCAGGGGCAGGGTGCGGGTCGCGTTCCGCAGGATGTGCCGGAACATGATGCGAAAGGAACTCGCGCCGAGCACCTTGGCCGACTCGACGAAGGCCTCCGCCTTGATGCGTACCGTCTCCGCCCGAATGACCCGGAAATACTGCGGGATGAACACCACGGTGATCGAAATGGCAGCGGCGAGCACGCCGCCGACCAGGTTCGACCTGCCGCCGGAGATCACGATCGACATGACGATCGCGAGCAACAGGGTCGGGAACGCGTACACGGCGTCGCAGACGACGACGAGCACGCGGTCGAGCCAGCCGCCGAGGTATCCGGAGACGACCCCAAGCAGGACGCCCGCAAAGATCGACAGGATGATGGCAACGATGATCACGAAAAGCGCCGTCTGCGAACCCCAGATCACGCGCGACAGCACGTCGTAGCCGCCAACCGTCGTGCCGAGAATGTGCGTGCCGGAGGGGGGCTTCTGCGCCCCGAAGTTTCCCGTGGCGTCGGTGAGCTGCGAGAAGCCGTAGGGCGCGAGCAGCGGGGCGAAGATCGCCGTCAGCAGAAAAATCACCACGATCACCAGCCCAGCGACGAGCATTCCGCGCTGGAGACCGACGCTCTGGTGCAGTTGGTGGACAATGGGCACGCGGGTCCACAGCGGGCGCTTGGGTGCCGCCGCCGGTGTCGTCATCTCAATACCTCACCCTCGGGTCGATGAGGGCGGCTATCACATCGACAATGAAGTTGGTCACCGCAACGACAACCGCGAGCAGCGCGACGATCCCCTGCACGGCAACGAAGTCGCGGGCGGCGAGATATTGGGCCAACATGAAGCCGAGCCCCTTCCACTCGAACGTGGTTTCGGTGAGCACGGCGCCCCCCAGCAGAAGCGCAATTTGCAG
>JAYTEZ010000333.1:0-2402 GCA_043734805.1 Microbacteriaceae bacterium | reverse complement strand
TCATCGGCTCGCTCTCGGGATGCTTGTGGTTAGCCGGGATGACCGCCCGACCGCGTGCGACTTCGTCGCGCACAAGCTCAGCTGACATTCCTTCACGTGCCGCGATGTAAGCCATTTCGGGAGTGATGATGCCCGCCCTGGCCCAGACCAGTTGCGTCGCGGCACCGTCAATGGGTTCGGGGCGATCCCATCCGTCGCGAGTTTTTGGTAATCCGGTCTCGACATTGATCTCGACGCTGTCGTCCGTGTACGGCCCTGACGTGTCGTAGAGGTCGAAATGTTCCCCGTTGCTCAAATTCACCCGCCTGACCGGAATGGCCATTTCGGGAAAACCGTCAACCGGCTCATACCTTTTGGTGCTGCCGTGAATGGGTCCGGTAGTCACCGTGGACGGACTGATGGCGTTGTTCACTGGCATCATCGTTCTCTTCCTACGCCGGCATTACCCGGACAGGTTCAACGGTCGACGACCCTGGTCGTCCTCTCAGTTCGCTGGTGCGAACTCCCGTGGCTATTTCTTGACCTCTGCAGCCTAGTGCCTGAATCGATTCTGCAACACCGGCAGATCGAGTGCATACTCAGCAGTGGACAAGGCCGTTCGTTGTTTCGGAGTTGTGCGTTGTCTTCTCAGTCTTCCGAGGCTGGTCAGGTTGGTGATTAGCGAGCGAGAGCGCTCACGGATGCCACCGCCTCCCTTACGCTCGAGGCAACATCGAGCAGCTGGTCGACCGTGACATCCGGGCGCCAGGAGAAACGGACGGCGGTCTGGGCAACCTCTTCCAAGTAGCCGAGTGCGACGAGCACGTGCGATGCGTCGTCGCTGCCCGCAGCGCACGCCGAACCGCTCGAGCCGATAACGCCGCGCCGTTCGAGTTCGAGTAACACGGATTCGCCGCTGGTTCCGGGGAAGACGAAGGATGCCGTGGCTGGCAATCGCGCCGAGGGATGCCCCGTCAACTCCGCACCACTCACCCCGGCTAACACGCTCGCGACGAAGGCGTCGCGTGCGTCGACGGCGTGCCGTGCGTTCTCAGTGCGCAGCGGCTCGCTCAAGCTCACCGCGGCCGCCAACCCAACGGCCCCCGCCACATTTTCGGTACCAGACCGGCGACCGCTCTCCTGCCCGCCGCCGTGCAGCAAGGGTTCCAGCGGGAGGCGTCCGCGCGCGAAGAGCGCACCGATTCCTTTGGCGGCACCGAGCTTGTGGCCGGAGATGCTGAGCGAATCCACGCCAAGGGCGGCGACGGAGAGGTCCAACCAGCCTGCCGCCTGAACGGCGTCTGTGTGAAACGGCACGGCATGCTCCCGCGCGACCTGGGCTAATTCGGCAATCGGCTGGACAGTGCCGATCTCGTTGTTCGCGTACATGACGCTCACAAGAGTTGTATCCGGGCGGATGGCGGCTTCGAGATCGGCGGCGTTCACGAGCCCATCACGGCGCACGGAAAGGAAGGTGACCTCGAACCGGTGGTGTCGCACCAGATAGTCCACGGATTCGAGCACGGCCTCGTGTTCGATAGGGGTCGTCACAATATGGCGTCCTCGAGGAGTGCCAAGTGACAGGCCCTTCACTGCGAGATTGTCCGACTCGGTTCCCCCCGAGGTGAAAATGACTTCGCTGGCACGGCAACCAAGCCAGTGCGCGACGGTCACGCGAGCTTCCGCTAGCGCACGCGCCGCCGATTCGCCAACAGAATGGTGGCTCGACGGATTGCCGAAGTCTCCGGTGAGATAGGGCCACATCGCCTCGAGCACCTCACGACGGACGGGTGTCGTTGCCGCCGAGTCGAGATAGATCACAGACCGATTCCCACGCCGATAACAACATCAAGACCGAGGTCAAGCGCCCGCACGCTGTGCGTCAGCGCCCCGACCGAGATGAAATTGACCCCGGTGGCGGCGATCGCGGCTACGGTGTCGAGACGCACGTTACCGCTGGCCTCGACGAGCGCGCGACCACCGATCAAGGCGACACCCTCGCTCAACTGTTCCATCGAAAAATTGTCGAGCATAATCGTGTCGACACCCGCGGCGAGTACGGGCTCGATCTGATCGAGATGGTCGACCTCCACCTCGAGGTGGGTGGTGTGCGACAGTTGCGCACGCACGCCAAGCAGAGCATCCGTCAGACTGAGTCCACCGGCGGTGAGCACCGCGAGGTGGTTATCCTTTACCAGGACCGCGTCGGAGAGCGAGAACCGGTGATTGTGACCGCCACCTGAAACCACCGCGTGCCGCTCAAACGCCCGAAGGCCCGGGGTGGTTTTGCGGGTGTCTACGACACGTGCACGCGTGCCTGCAACCCGGGTGACATACGCCGCGGTGAGGGTCGCAATGCCGCTCATCCGCTGCACGAAGTTGAGGGCGACGCGCTCGGCCTGCATTAGTGTGCGAGCCGGGCC
>JAYTEZ010000332.1:0-2189 GCA_043734805.1 Microbacteriaceae bacterium | reverse complement strand
GACCCGATCCATCAGCCAACCGAGTACACTCACCGTTAACCTGCAGGCAACCGGATGTTCATCCTTCCCCGGTCCACGCTCGTGCGCAAGCCCTGTCGTGCGATGCCGAATGCGATGCAGAATGAGTCCAGACGAATGGGATCACCCGCTAAGACAAGGAGCACACCGTGGCATCGAAAGCTCACAAAAAAGCAGACAAAAAGGCCGATACGAAATCGAGCGTGGCACAGGAGGTCAAGAAGCAGGCCGACCGCGCCAAGGAGTTGCTGGCCAAGGAGAAGTCCCGGGCAAAGAAGCTCGCCGACAAGGCAAAGGCTCAGCTGAAGACAGACGCCGCGAAGGCAAAGAAGCGTGCCGCGGAGGAGAAGGTCGCCGCCAAGAAAGCGGCAGCGAAGTCAGCCAGGAAGGCTATCGTTCCGGTGCCGGCAAGTGCTACTGCCATTTCGGTCGCTCCGTCGGTGAAGGCCCCACAGCCGCGGACCGCGACGAAACGTGCAACACCCGGGACTCCACGCCGCAGGACACCGGTGGCATCGGCCCCGGCCCAAACGGCGACCGCAGCGGGTGCACCCAGCGCGAACCCTTCCGAATCCTGGAACTTGATAGCGCTGCGGGCGCACGCACGTGAAACGGGCCTCTCGGGTTTCTCACGGCTCAGCAAGAGCGAACTCCTGAAACGCCTGGGCGTCAGCTAGGCTCGCCGACCCGCACCGCACGCAGTCGGTGCCTCAGTTCACGGGCGCTGGCGCTCGCGAGAACCAGCGTCTTCTGGCGCGGCCACCGTTCGCGATCACCCGAGGCAGGATGCGTTCCTCGACCAATTGCCCGATCGCGACGCGAGCAGGTGACTTAGCCGCGACGTCATAGAGCGTCTTACCGCTGAGAATTGCGGCGTCGAGCGCCGACTGATCGTGCGGCACGAGCACGGGGGAGGCTATTCCCCCGAAGCGCTGCAGGGTCTGGCGCACCTGAGACGATGCGTTGAGCCCGATCGCGCTGGGGCGAATCTTGTTCATCACCACGATCACGCGGTCGGTGAGTATGGTCTCCACCAGGTCGACGTGGGCGCGCAGGAATCGCGAAAGACCTACCGGGTCGGCCGAGCCGACCGCGATCACCTGGTCCGCCTCGCGGAGTGCCGAGATCGTCGCAGCGTTGCGCCGCGGGGCGAACAGGTCGCTGCTGATCTCCTCATCATTCTCGAGGCTGAATCCCGTGTCGAGCACGGTGTAGTCGACCCACCCACGGCAGGCCTTGATCGTCGTCCCCACCCGTTCGCCCGACAGTTCAGGCCAGCGGCTCGGGCGACCGATACCGGTGAGCACCCAGAAACTACCCCGTGCTGAGAGGTATCGCTGACCGATCCGCTCGAGTTCAGCGTGGTCGAGGCTGTTGGCGCCGGCAAGCCGGCAGGCCGCGGCGAAACCGGGCGCCTCATCCAACAGGCCGAGGGCGGGAGCGATGGACCCGCTGTGGGTGTCCACGTCCGCGAGTGCGACGGAGTGGCCGGCGGCGGCCAGCTCCGCGGCCACACAGATGGCGAGGGTCGTTCGCCCGGGGGAACCCGCGGGACCCCACACCGCGATCACCTGGCCGCGTCGATCGGCGGGTGCGGACGCTGGTCGATCGGCTTGGGATTCTCCGAGCAGAACGGCCTCGATGTCGAGCCAGTCCGCGTCGATGTCGACGAGTTCGTGCAGGCCGAGGCCCGAGGCGTGGCGGCGATCCGCATCGACGGCAACCATGGCCACAATGCGCACCCCCGCGGCATCCGCCTCCACCATGAGTCGGTCGTTGAGGTAACGCGGTGAGGCGGCAACGATCGCAAACTCCGATTTCGCGCTCAACAGTGTCGACGCGAGTTCGTCAGCACTCGAACAGCGGGCGGCCACCTCGAAACCGTGGCGGAAGAGTTCGATCGACACGCGATCCTCGATCTCCAGCGGCAGGGCCAGCGCGATCCTGCTCACGGCCTAGCCTCTCACCGGGATGCTGACGGGCACGAGCGAGATCGCATCCGCATTGGCGATTGCCTCGAGCACACGAGCCGTTTTGGTGCGCGGCACCAGCACTTCCACCGAATTGCCCGAGCGATCCGCGATGATGCCCTCCGACTGGATGACGCGCACCACCGTGGCCGATGAAACCAGCACGGAAGGCGGACCGAATGCACTGTTGTCCGTCTCGCG
>JAYTEZ010000331.1:0-2066 GCA_043734805.1 Microbacteriaceae bacterium | reverse complement strand
AATCAGCGCGCGAACCTCGGCGAGCGGCCGGAATCCGCAGAGCACATCAAAGGTCGGGCTGAGCGCGTAGATGAGTTCGGGCTTGGGGGAAGCGTCTTTATAGTTGCGGTGCGCGGCGTCAAGCGGCACTCCACGAGCATTCTCACGAGCAAACCCGAGTCGCGCCTGTGCGGCGTTCGGATGCGCCTGCAACGACAGCGGAGACGCTGCGGCCAGGAGCTTGAGCAGAAACGGCAGCCGGCCGGATTCCGCGAACGGCCCGAGAGCTGTCACGGGGTCGGCGGCAATCCAGGCGGCGAGATCCGTCGCTCCCCCGGTCTGAGTCGGATCCAGAATCACGCTCGGCGATCCGGGATGCGCCCCGAGCCAGAACTCTGCTTCGGGCGAACCCGACGGCGTGCGCCCGAGCAGCTCGGCGATCGCGGTCGTGGAGCCCCACGCGTAAGGCCGCGGCGTATTGGAAATGCCGATAAACATCCGTTACCTCCGTGAGCTGTTCGGCACGTGTTGGCCGCGACCTACAAAGCGGGCGCGGGCGCACGGATGTCGATTAGACCAAAGTACCAATCACTTCGGGCCGGGCAGGCACCGCGCTTAGGCTCGACTTTTGGTTGAGCCCGCGATTGTGCCTGGGTACGGTCGCGAGGAGACTCGGCCTTAACCGCGTTTCGAATCCCCCAGCACAGCAACGGAGCATCCACATGTCGATATTCGAGCCCCTCACCTGCGATTTCTATGGCTACGAGAACGCCCTCACCGACCAGGAGAAGGAGCTGATCGTCAGGCTGCGCGCGTACCTCGATGCCGAGGTTCGCCCCCTGGTCAACGATCTCTGGGCGAAGGCCGAGTTCTACCCCCGCTCGATCATCACCGGTCTCGCCGATTTCGGCCTCTACGGTCAGTCGTGGGAGGAAACCTCCCAGTTTGCGAACACCGCGGTGTTTCGCGGCTGGGTGGCCCTCGAACTCGCCCGCGTCGATGCCAGCCTCGCCACCTTCGTCGGCATGCAGAACGGTCTCGTCATGGGCTCGATCGCCGTCGCCGGTTCACCCGAGCAGCGCGCGGAGTGGCTCCCCCGGTTCGCGTCCGGCGAACTGCTCGGAGCTTTCGGCCTCACCGAGCCGCTCTCCGGCTCCGACGTCGCGCAGGGCCTCCGCACGGTCGCGAAACGCGACGGCGACAACTGGGTCATCAACGGCGCCAAGCGCTGGATCGGTAACGGCTCGATCAGCGACATCACGATCATCTGGGCCAAGGATGCGGATGACGGCCAGGTCAAGGGTTTCATCGTGCCGACCACGACAGAGGGCTACTCCGCCACGCGCATCGAGAACAAGCAGGCCCTGCGCATCGTGCAGAACGCCGACATTGTGCTGGAGAACGTCATCGTTCCGGAGGCGAATCGCCTGCAGAAATCCACGTCGTTCCGCGAGACCGCGACCGTGCTGCGCTTGACCCGCGCCGAGGTCGCGTGGGCTGCGGTCGGTAACTCGGTCGGGGCCTACGACGCGGCCGTCAAGTACGCCGGCGAGCGCATCCAGTTCGGCAAGGAAATCGGCGGACACCAGCTCGTTCAGGACCTTCTCGCCAGGAGCCTCGGCAACATCACCGCCTCCATCGGTCTGGTGACCCGCGTGTCCGAGATGCGCGACCAGGGCCTGCAGCGCGACGAGCACGCCTCGCTCGCCAAGGCATACACGACGAGCCGGATGCGCGAGACCGTCGCCTGGTGCCGTGAAATCTTCGGCGGCAACGGCATCGTGCTCGACTACGACGTGATCCGTTATTTCGCGGATGCCGAGGCCATTTACTCCTACGAGGGCACGCATGAGATGAACACCCTCATTGTCGGCCGCGCCATCACCGGCAAGGCCGCGTTCATCTAACCCAACCGCCGGTTGCCGTGGAGGAACAGAGGCGCATATAACCTGTCTCTATGCACACACTCGACAGTCGCGGATTCCGTTTGGGGTTCGCGACTTTCGTTCTGTTCACCGGGCTCGCCGGCGACTTCTGGCGCAACTTGCTCACCTGGTATGGCTACGGCGCGCTCGTCGCCATCATTG
>JAYTEZ010000330.1:0-3771 GCA_043734805.1 Microbacteriaceae bacterium | reverse complement strand
GCGACCCCGAATCCGACCGCGACGATGGCGGCGAGCAAAAACATCGAGGTAACGGCGCGGGAGCGACGAAGGCGGCGCGACGCCGTTGAGGAGACCGCGACATCCGCTGCAATCGCCGGCTGGGTGTCCGCGAGTCTGCGGGCGGCGGCGCGAGCGAGCGCGGCATCCTGCGCCTGGACGATGGCAGCCGAACGCTGCAGCTGCTTTTTCAGGACGCGCTCCTGCTGCGCGGCGCTACGAGCGGACGTCTCCGCACGAACCTGCTCCGGCACCTCAGCGGTCTCGGCCATAATCCGCAGGGTCTGCTGCAGACGAATGGCGTTTCGTTCGGTCGCGAGGTACTCGCGACGCCGCAGCCAGGTTGGCATGAGGTAAGCGAGCCACAACACCGCGGCGAGCGCGATGATCACGCTTGATCCGATGCCGTCCGTTCCCATACCCCTACGGTACGAGTGCCGGAGAACAATCGCCCCGATTAGCGCGGGTGTGTTCCCGGCAGAAGTGCGGCATCCCGATCCGCCTGCGGCACCGTTCCCGCTCCCGCCGGCACCGCCCCATCGTGCCAGCGGCGCAGCACACCGGTCGGCAGTTCATCCACAACCAGGGCAAAGCAGAAATGGTCGCGCCAATCACCGTTGATGTGGATGTAGCGCCGCCGAAGCCCTTCGTAACGAAACCCCAGCTTCTCGACCACGCGGAGGCTCGGCGTGTTCTCAGGTCGAATGCAGATCTCGATGCGGTGCATCCCCACCTGAAAGAACGCGAAGTCGCTTGCGAGCGCCACCGCGGCTGGCGTTATGCCCAGACCCGCGAAACGCTCGGACACCCAGTACCCGATCGTCCCAGACGAGAGCGAACCGTAGGAGATGCTCGAGACGTTGAGCTGCCCGGCGAGCTCACCGTCGTGCTCGATGATGAAGGGAAGGCCGAACCCTCCGCGCGCATTGGTCTGCAGGCTGCGGATGCTCGACCGCACATCGAAACTGAGCGCGCCATGCGGGTTGGTCGCCTCCCACTTGCGCAGCCAGCCGCGGTTGCCGAGCAGCTCACGCTCAAGCGGCCGCGCGTCACGCAGCCTGATCGGACGGATCGATACCGTTCCGTCACGAAGGGTAGGGATCGGCGTCGCCACGCTCCTAGTCTAAGGTTTCGGCGAAGGTCTTGAGCCAGGGTCGCAGCTCCGGGCCGAGGTCCTCGCGGTCGACCGCGAGCTGCACGATCGCCTTGATGTAGGCGAGCCGATCGCCGGTGTCATAGCGACGACCGCGAAAGATGACGCCGTAGACACCGCCCGCGATGCCCGGATTGGCGGCGAGCGTCTGGAGCGCATCCGTCAGCTGGATCTCTCCACCCTTACCAGGCGGGGTGTGCTCGAGGATGTCGAAGATTTCGGGCTGCAGCACATAGCGTCCGATGATGGCGTAGTTCGACAGGGCATTCTCCTTGGTCGGCTTCTCGACCAGGCCGGTGATGCGCACGACGTCTTCCGTGTCGCTCGCTTCGACGGTCGCGATACCGTACATGTGCACCTGCGACGGATCGACTTCGAGCAGTGCGACAATGGTCGCGTTGCGCGACTGTTGCTCCTCAAGCATGCGGGAGAGCAGCACGTCGCGTTCGTCGATAATGTCGTCACCGAGAAGCACGGCGAACGGCTCATGTCCCACGTGCATCCGCGCCCGCAGCACGGCGTGGCCGAGCCCCTTCGGGTCGCCCTGGCGCACGTAATGCACCTCGGCGAGGTCGGTGGCGTAGTTGACTTTCCGCAGACGTTCGATGTCACCCTTTTGCAGGAGAGTCGCCTCGAGTTCCCCGACCCGGTCGAAATGGTTCTCGAGCGCGCTCTTGTTGCGGCCAGTGATCATGAGCACGTCGGTGAGTCCGGCCGCTACGGCCTCCTCCACCACATACTGGATGGCTGGCTTGTCGACCACCGGCAGCATCTCTTTCGGCATGGCCTTTGTAGCCGGCAGAAATCGTGTTCCGAGTCCCGCTGCGGGGATAACTGCTTTGGTGATGTGGAAAGCCATGGACCTAAGGCTATATGCCGCTCGTTTCACCGGGGTTACGTTCCAACGAAGCTTAGGATGTGAGGATGAGCGGTGACGCGAGCCACCAGAAGCGAGCGCTGCGGGCAGAGTTGCGCGAGCGCAGGCGCATCATGACCGCGCGCGAGCGGGAGCTCGCGACGGCGCAGTTCAGTCGACACCTCATCGAACTCGCGACCACCCTGCGGGTCAGGTCGATCGCGGCGTACCTTCCGACGAGCGAAGAGCCGAACATCCGGCCCTTCCTCAGCTGGGCGGACGAACAGGGCATCCGGATCCTGTTCCCGATTTCACGGGACGACGGCCTGCTCGACTGGACAGTCGGCGATGGACGGACCAAACCTGAGACCGAAGGCATGTTCGGCGTGCTCGAGCCGGCCGGCGAGTTACTTGGCCCGATTGCCATCAACGATGTCGACCTCATCGTCGCGCCGGCGGCATCCGTCGACCGCACCGGAATGCGGATGGGCTGGGGTCGCGGCTACTTCGACCGCACGCTCGGCTCGATGGAGAAGTGTCCGCCGGTCTATGCTGTGATCTTCGACCGGGAGTTGGTTGACATCGTCCCCAGCGAAGTGCACGACAAGCGCGTCAACGGTGTTGTGACACCGAGCGCGATAACCAGCTTCTAACTTTCCCCAATCGCACAGAGGATCTACGTGCCCACCTATTCATACCGCTGCGCAAACTGCGACCACGCATTTGACCAGTACCAGGCGTTCTCGGATGACTCGCTCACCGTGTGCCCGAACTGTCACCAGTCACAGCTGCGAAAAGTCTTCAATTCGATCGGCGTGACCTTCAACGGCTCCGGTTTTTACCGCACGGATGCCCGTGCCGCAGCCAAGGCCACCGCGTCGAAGAGCTCGGGGTCGTCGGGCGACTCCTCCTCCGGCGGCTCCCCCTCCGGCGGCTCGTCCTCGGAATCGTCGTCGAAGCCGTCCGGGGATTCCAAGTCGTCGTCCAAGTCGTCGTCGAAGCCGTCCGGGGATTCCAAGCCCGCCTCGAAACCTTCCGGTTCCCCGTCCACCGGCTCGTAGTTCCTGCCTGTTAGGGGCCACTGCTCTGCTCTGCTCTGCACTGCACTGCACTGCCCTGCCCACGGGTTTCAAGAAATTTATCCTCTACGGAAACATCATCGTCCCGGAGGCCGGCCTGGTCATCGGCGCCGCGTTTAGCGCGGAGAGTCTCTCGACCGCACTCATCGTGAGAAGACCGACGGCCATCGTTGGCAAGACGGCCGACATCACTTACGATGCCGTCATGGCGGCGGTCATCCGGTTTCCTGTCGTGGCATTCATCGTCTACTTCGCACTCGTGCTGCCGGTCAACCACCCCGGAAGGTCGCGTTCGAGCGCCAGAAGCACGAAGGGGAAGCGACCCCGGCCGACGTGCCGCCTACCGGGGCCGGGCTGCTCATCCGGATCCGCGACCTTCTCGCGGGGCGTTCGTGTCCCGAGGGCGACCACACGCTGCCGGGCAAGTACGTCACCGAATGGAGCCGCATCCCGTGGCGGGACCGCGATGCCCGCGCACCACTCGCCACCTCGCCACCTCGCCACCTCGCCACCTCCGAAAACGCAGGATATTCACCACCAAGAGGACGTTTTGGTCGTGAACACGAGCGTTTGGTGGTGAATATCCTGCGTTTTCGGAGGCAGGCGCGGGAGGGGAGGCAGGGGTGGCGAGGTGAAGCGTACGGACGTGGGGTGAGGGTCGCGTA
>JAYTEZ010000329.1:0-8883 GCA_043734805.1 Microbacteriaceae bacterium | reverse complement strand
CGCGTTCGGGCGATCGGATATCAGCTTCGCGAAGACGACCTGCTGTTTCGACGCGGCATCATGTGGCAGCGCTTCGTAGCCGTGCCGTACGGACGCATGCAGCTCGTCGACATCAATCGCGGTCCGATCGCGCGCGGGCTCGGACTCAGCGAACTCAAGTTCGTCACGGCCGCGGCCGCGGCCGGCGTGACTATCCCCGGACTCACCGAGGCAGAAGCGGAGGAGCTTCGCGATCATCTGGTTTCGTTGGCCGAAAGCCGTCGGGCCGGCCTATGAGCGAGCCAAGCGTCACCGGGGCGGTGCCGGCGGTGGTTCCGGAAACGGTTTCTCGCCTTACCGATGGCGACTGGCACCGGCTACACCCGGCATCCCCTCTGCTCAAGGGCGGGATCGCTCTCATCGCGATCCTCGGTGTGGTCGTAGCGAATTTGCGCGAACGACTGATCGGACTATTTCTCCCGCAATTCGACCAACGGGGGGATCCGGTCGACTACGTCCTCGGCCACGGCCTCATCCTGCAGACTCTCCTCGTCGTCACGATCCTCCTCGTTGCGCTGATTGCCGGATTTTATCTGTCCTGGCGCATGCACACGTTTCGAATAACGCACGAGGTCGTCGAGGTGCGGTCGGGCATACTGTTCCGCACCAATCGCAAGGCGAGGCTCGACCGCATCCAGGGCATCCACATCACGCGGCCGTTTTTCGCGCGGCTCTTCGGTGCTGCCAAGCTCGAGATCAGCCAGGCCGGGCAGGACGCCAATGTTCAGCTCTCGTATCTCGGGTCCGCGGGAGCGGACGATCTTCGCCGCGAGATTCTGCGGCTCGCCTCGGGGGCTCGTACCGAATCTGTTCTTCCGGTTGCCAGAGGGGTGGGCTCGACCGTGCTCGACCGGCGGGTCAGCGAGTTCCTCGCGCCGGAGCTTGAGCCGGGCTCCGCGCCGCCGGAGTCCGTCGTCAAGATCCACCTTGGGCGACTTCTCGGTTCAATATTCCTGAGCACTGGCACGCTCATCGTGGTCATTTTCGTGATCGCCGCCATCATCTGGGTCTCGGTCACCGGTCACCCCTACGCCCTCTTCGTCGCCTTCCCGAGCATCATCGGTTTCGGCAGCTACTACGTGCGCAAGTTCTCGAAGTCTCTGCGGTACACCATCGCGGGCACCCCGGACGGCGTGCGGGTGGGCTTCGGTCTGTTTTCGACCAGCAATGAAACCCTGCCGCCCGGCCGCATCCACTCGGTCGAGATCAGCCAGCCGTTGCTCTGGCGCCCGGCGGGCTGGTGGCAGATCAGGGTCAACCGTGCGAGTCACACCTCGAGTCGTGGTGCGGCCAACCAGGCCAACACCACCATCCTGCCGGTGGGCAATCTCGCCGATGTCACGAAGGTGCTCGAACTCATGCTCCCCGACCTCGTCGGCGGGGAAACCGTCGCTTTCATCGAGAGCGGTCTGGTCTCGAAAGGAAACGATGGATTCACCAATTCGCCGAAGCGGGCGGCATGGCTGCGGCCATTCTCGTGGCGTCGCAACGGATTCGCGATCGTGACCGGTTCCCTCGTTCTGCGAAAGGGAGCGATCTGGCGTCGTCTCATCATCGTGCCGCAACCGCGACTGCAGAGCGTTGCGCTGAGCCAGGGCCCGCTGCTCAGACTGTTGCGCCTCGCCGAAGTGCAGCTGCATACCGTCGCGGGGCCGATCAACGCGGAGCTCGGTGCGCTCGATCGGGATGCCGCGCTCGCCTTCTTCGGTGAGGTCGCCCGGGTCGCGGTGCGGGCCGGCCAGAGCGACAGCTCTCACCGCTGGCGTGCCGGAGAGTCGCCAGCGTGAGCCGGTCGGGTGACGGCACGGAACCGCGCCAGCGTTCGGGGCGTCTGGGGGTCGGCATCATCGGTGCCGGGCGTGTCGGCCCGGTGCTCGGCGCGGCACTCGCCGGTGCGGGTCACGCGATCGTCGGCATCTCCGCGATCTCGGAGTCGAGCCGCGAGCGAGCGGACGCAATGCTGCACGGCGTGCCGATCCTCGATGTTCCCGCCATCATCGAGCGAAGCGAGCTCGTGATCCTGGCGGTTCCTGCCGCCGAACTTACCGCGCTGGTCGCCGGCCTCGCCTCGACCGGCGCCTGGCAGCCCGGGCAGCTCGTGATGCACACCGCTGCCGAGTTCGGCACGGACGTGCTCGGGCCGGCCACGGCATCCGGCGCCATCCCACTCGCGATTCACCCGGCCGTCTCGTTCACCGGCACCACCATCGACCTCTCGCAACTTGTCGGTGCGTACTTTGCGATCACGGCGCCCGGCCCGGTGCAGCCGATCGGTCAGGCGCTCGTTGTCGAAATGGGAGGCGAACCGATCGTGGTAGCCGAGGGCGATCGCGCGGCATACGCCGAGGCAATCGCCACTGCCACGAGTTTTTCGAGCGCGATCGTCGACCAGGCGTCGGCGTTACTCGCCTCGATCGGCATCGACCAGCCGGGCGCGGTGCTCGGCCCGCTCGTGCGCTCCTCCGTCGAGAACGCACTGCGGAGGGTGCCTCGCCTCGACTAACCACAGGCCCGCCCGCCTCGGCAGTCCGCGTCGGGCTCTGCGTGACGGGCCGGGCGCCGGGCTGTCGCGCGGGGCTGTCGCGCCGGGCTGTCGCGCGGGGCACTACCATCGAGGGGTGCCCCTAGCCGTAGTCTCGACCATCGCCGAGCTGCGATCGGAAACAGCGGATGCCCGCGCCGCTGGCAAGCGGATCGCTCTCGTTCCCACCATGGGCGCCCTTCACGACGGCCATCTCGCTCTCGTCCGGCGGGCGCTCGAAATGGCCGACATCGTCATCGTCTCGATCTTCGTCAACCCGCTGCAGTTCGGGCCGTCGGAAGACCTCGCCCACTATCCTCGGACTCTCGATGATGATCTCGCCAAGCTCGAGGCGCTCGGCGTCGGCGCGGTCTTCGCGCCGAATGTGACGGAGATGTACCCCACCGGCGCGAGCGAAACGCGCGTCACCGCCGGAGCGGTCGGTTCGCTCTACGAGGGTCATTCTCGCTCCGGCCACTTCGACGGTGTTCTCACGGTGATCTCGAAGTTCCTGAATATCGTGCAGCCGGACGTCATCCTTTTTGGCAGGAAGGATGCCCAGCAGGTCTTCCTCGTCACGCGCATGGTTGCCGACTTCAACCTGACCGTCGCGGTCGAGATAGTGCCGACCGTTCGCGACGAGGATGGGCTCGCGCTGTCCAGCCGCAACCGATTCCTTGACGCGAGGCAGAAGCGCGCCGCGCGCGGGCTGTCGGTCGCGCTCGAGGCCGCGGAGTCATCCGCCGATCGCGGGATCGACGCCGTTCTCGCAGCGGCGCAATCGGTGCTCATGGGTGAGACTCTCGTCGAGCTCGACTACCTCAAAGTCGTGCATCCGGACACCTTCCTGCCCGTCGACGACGATCACCGGGGCAGAGCGGTCGTCCTCATCGCGGCGCGGGTGGGAACGACCCGGCTCATCGACAACGGAACCATCTTCCTCAAGGCCGTCCGCTCGTAGCCCTTCCGGGCTCGGGGGGATGCACCGTCCCGGTAAACTTGGCCGAGCCACAATCACCGGGAGTAACGCATGACCGAGCAGACTGCCTCCCCAGAACCGTCCGAAGAAGAGCTTTCAGAACAAACGCAGGTTCGGCTCGGCAAGCGGGCGCGACTGATTGAGTCCGGCACCGAGGCCTATCCCGTCGGGTTGCCCATCACGACGACCATTCCCGCGGTGCGGACCCAATACCCCGACCTCGAGACGGATGCCGCGACCGGCGACATCGTCGGACTGGCCGGCCGCGTCGTGCACCTTCGTAACACCGGAAAGCTCTGCTTCGCGTCGCTGCAGTCGGGTGACGGATCGCGCATCCAGGCCATGGTCTCCCTCGCGGAGGTTGGCGAGTCCTCGCTCGACCGGTGGAAGGACATCGTCGATCTCGGCGACCATGTTTTTGTCTCGGGCGAGATCATCTCGAGCCGCCGCGGTGAGCTCTCGGTGCTCGTGAATGAGTGGAAGATCGCGGCGAAGACGCTCCGCCCGCTGCCGAACCTGCACGTCGAGTTGAGCGAAGAGACGCGCGTTCGGCACCGCTACCTCGACCTCATCGCCCGCGAGGGCGCGCGCCAGATGGTGCGCAACCGGTCGACCTCCGTGGCGTCGCTCCGGAAGACCTTCGACGACCACGGCTACATCGAGGTCGAGACGCCCATGCTGCAGACGATGCACGGCGGAGCATCCGCCCGCCCGTTTTCGACGCACAGTAACGCCTTCGACACGGAGTTGTTCCTGCGAATCGCTCCCGAACTGTTCCTCAAGCGCGCGGTTGTCGGCGGCATCGAGCGGGTCTTCGAGATCAACCGCAACTTCCGCAACGAGGGCGCCGACTCGACCCACTCACCGGAATTTGCCATGCTCGAGGCTTACCAGGCGTACGGCGATTACCACCAGATGGCCGATCTGACGCAGGAGATGATCCAGAACGCCGCGGTTGCGATCGGCGGCAGCACGGTGGCCACCTGGGCGGATGGCAGCGACTACGACTTCGGGGGCGAGTGGGATCGCATCGGCATGTACGACTCGCTTAATGCGGCATCCGGTCAGAATTTTACGACCGAGACGGCGCTGGATGACCTGCTCGCCTTCGCCGAAACGCTCGGCATCGACCTCCCCCAGCCCACCCACGGCAAGCTCATCGAGGAGCTCTGGGAGCACTTCGTCAAGCCCGGACTCACGCGGCCGACCTTCGTCATGGACTTCCCCGTCGACACCTCACCGCTCGTGCGCGACCACCGTTCGAAGGCGGGAATGGTTGAGAAGTGGGACCTTTACGTGCGCGGCTTCGAGTTGGCCACGGGGTACTCGGAACTCGTCGACCCGGTGGTTCAGCGCGAGCGTTTCGTCGAGCAGGCGAAGCTCGCGGCCGCCGGTGACCCTGAGGCGATGCGCCTCGACGAGGAGTTCCTGCGCGCTCTCGAGTACGGCATGCCGCCGACCGGGGGGATGGGGATGGGGATCGACCGTCTGCTGATGGCCCTCACCGGCCTCGGCATCCGCGAGACGATCCTTTTTCCGCTGGTCAAGTAGGGTTTCTCGAATGAGCTATCTGCCGAAGGAACCCCGCGACCCGAAAAAGGTAACGACGAGTCGGCTCGTAATCTGGGTTGTCGCCGGCGGTCTCGGCCTGTACTTCATCATTTCGGGTGTCATCGGCATCATTCAGCACGGTTAGCCCTCGCTCAGCCTCGCGACGTATCCTGTTGGGGTGATCGAAAACTTCTGGGCCAACGCCGCCTACTCGGTCATCCCGACGATCCTCGTCGGGCTCATCTTCTGGTTCGTGATGCGCTCGATCATCCGTGCCGACCGTACCGAGCGCAAGGTCTACTCCGAAATCGAAGCCGAAGAACGCGCCCGTTTCGAGGCCGAGTCGGCGTCGACCGGTGGCGGTGGCGGTGCCGGTGCTGGTGGCGGTGGCAGTGCCAGTGCCAGTGGCGGTCAGGTCGACTCGGCGTCACATCGCGAGGCTTGAGCCGCCCGTTCGGCAGCGCGGGTGCCGTGAGGCGTGGTTCCGGGAGCGTGCGAACCGCTGCCCGGCACAACTCCCGGTCGTCAGGGGCGGGAAACGCACCTTCTCGACGCTGCCCGCCGCTGGCCGGCATCCGGCATCCGGCATCCGTCTGCCGTGAGGGGCGCCAAAGTGTTGTTCCAGGTAGGTCCGAAGCGCTTTTTGGCGCCCCTCAGCGCGGCGCGAGCGCGAGCAGCCCGCCGACCTCGCACTCGAGTGCGTCGCAGATCGCGCGCAGCGTCGAATACCGGATGGCGCGCCCGGTCGTTCTTGAGCACCGACAGGTTCACTATGCTCACGCCAACGAGCTCGGCCAGGCGGGTGAGGGTCATCCCGCGCTCCTCGAGGAGCTCATCGAGCCGGCAACGGGTCCCGGAGTCGGCGTCGCCCACCAGGCGCGCCTCCCGGTGTAGCGGTGCGACCGCTCTGCACTCGAAGGCGAGATCGACAGGCATGAGTAAAGCGCCGATACCGCGTGAGGTGCCGTCGATGGTGCCCACGATCAGCCAGGATCCGGTGTGCTGAGCACCCTTGAGCCGGTCGGCCGCCGCCCACGCGACAAGTAACCCCCACGCCCTCGGTGAGCAGTCCGCCGATCGGCGGCACCGCCCCGGCGATCGTCACGGTGCGGCTCAACAAACGCCAGAAGGTGCGCCCCTGCAACATCCGACGCGCGAGCAGTGCGATGGATGCCGTGATGGCGGCCCGCGTGAGGATGCCCGCGACGGTCGAGATCGTCGCGAGCGCCACCGTGCCCGCTGACAGGTGGGAGTGCAGTACGGAGGCTGTCTCGTAGCTTCCGTGGACATTGGTCGCGGGCCCGGCATCCGCTTCGCTCGCCCCTGGCAAGCATCCGTCGCCCCTTACGAAAACGCAGGAGATCCACCACGAAAACGCCCGAACCATAACGAATGGGGCCGTTCGGTGGTGAATCTCCTGCGTTTTCGGAAAGGGCACGACGCGATTCGGGAAGGAGGTGACGGATGCCGTCACGCCTACGGCGAACACGGGCAGTAATCCCGGGGTTTGCTGGTTACTCTCGGTATAACGGCGCCACAACTGCACGGCGTCAGAGGAGCACACCATGTTCGAGAGATTTACTGACAGAGCCCGCCGGGTGGTCGTTTTGGCGCAAGAAGAAGCCAAGATGCTCAACCACAACTACATCGGTACCGAGCACATCCTGCTCGGCCTGATCCACGAGGGCGAGGGCGTCGCCGCGAAGGCACTCGAGTCCCTCAGCATCTCGCTCGACGCTGTGCGCGAGCAGGTGCAGGACATCATCGGCCAGGGTCAGCAGCAGCCGACCGGCCACATTCCGTTCACGCCGCGGGCCAAGAAGGTACTCGAACTGAGTCTGCGCGAGGCGCTGCAGCTCGGCCACAACTACATCGGCACCGAGCACATCCTGCTCGGCCTGATCCGCGAGGGTGAAGGCGTCGCGGCGCAGGTGCTGGTCAAGCTCGGGGCGGACCTCAATCGCGTTCGCCAGCAGGTGATCCAGCTGCTTTCCGGATACCAGGGCAAGGAACAGGTCGCTGTCGGCGCCGAGACCACCCAGGGCACGCAGGCTGGCAGCCAGATCCTCGACCAGTTCGGGCGCAACCTCACCCAGGCTGCACGAGACGGCAAGCTCGACCCGGTCATCGGGCGCGAGAAGGAGATGGAGCGGGTCATGCAGATCCTGTCCCGTCGTTCCAAGAACAATCCCGTGCTGATCGGTGAGCCCGGCGTTGGCAAGACCGCTGTCGTCGAAGGCCTCGCCCAGGCGATCGTGCGCGGAGACGTGCCGGAGACGCTGAAAGACAAGCAGCTCTACACGCTCGACCTCGGTTCGCTCATCGCCGGCAGCCGCTACCGCGGTGACTTCGAGGAGCGACTGAAGAAGGTGACCAAGGAGATCCGCACCCGTGGCGACATCATCACCTTCATAGACGAGATTCACACCCTCGTCGGCGCGGGGGCAGCAGAGGGCGCGATCGACGCCGCGAGCATCCTGAAGCCCCTGTTGGCCCGGGGGGAGCTCCAGACCATCGGGGCGACAACGATTGACGAGTACCGCAAGCACTTTGAGAAGGATGCCGCGCTTGAGCGCCGATTCCAGCCCGTTCAGGTGCACGAGCCGTCCATCGCTCACACCATCAACATCCTCAAGGGGTTGCGCGACAAGTACGAGTCGTTCCACAAGGTGTCGATCACGGATGGCGCGATCGTCGCTGCCGCGAACCTGTCGGACCGCTATGTTGCCGACCGCTTCCTTCCGGACAAGGCGATCGACCTGATCGATGAGGCCGGCGCGAGACTCCGTCTCTCGATCCTGTCCGCCCCGCCAGAGCTCCGCGAATTCGACGACAAGATCGCGGCCGTTCGTGGACTCAAGGAGGGGGCGATCGAGGACCAGGACTTCGAGAAGGCGGCCTCGCTTCGTGACGAGGAGAAGAAGCTTCTCGGGGAGCGCCTGCGTCTCGAGAAGCAGTGGAAGAGCGGCGAAGCTGGCTCGACCGGAACCGTGGACGAGGGCATTATCGCCGAGGTCCTCGCGGCGGCCACGGGCATCCCGGTGTTCAAACTCACCGAGGAAGAGACCAGCCGTCTCGTCTTCATGGAAAAGGCACTGCACCAGCGTGTCATCGGCCAGGAGGAGGCAATCTCGGCGCTGTCGAAGACCATCCGACGCACCCGTGCCGGCCTCAAGGACCCGAAGCGCCCGAGTGGTTCGTTCATCTTTGCGGGGCCCACCGGTGTCGGCAAGACGGAGCTCGCCAAGGCGCTCGCCGAGTTCCTCTTCGACGACGAGAACGCACTGATTTCCCTCGACATGAGCGAGTACGGTGAGAAGCACACGGTCTCACGACTGTTCGGCGCCCCTCCCGGGTTCGTCGGATTCGAGGAGGGCGGCCAGCTCACCGAGAAGGTGCGTCGCAAGCCGTTCTCGGTCGTTCTCTTCGACGAGATCGAGAAGGCCCACCCCGACATCTTCAACTCGCTGCTCCAGATTCTGGAAGAGGGACGTCTGACGGATGGCCAGGGTCGCGTGATCGACTTCAAGAACACGGTGATCATCATGACCACCAACCTCGGCACGAAGGACATCTCCGGCACGCCGATCGGATTCACCTCATCCACCGACACCGCAACCAGCTACGACCGGATGCGCGGCAAAGTGGTCGAGGAGCTGAAGAAGCACTTCAAGCCGGAGTTCCTGAACCGCGTCGACGAGACGATCGTCTTCCCGCAGCTCAGCCCGGCGGAGCTTCTGCAGATCGTTGACCTGTTCATCAAGCGGCTCTCCGACCGACTGCTGGACCGGGA
>JAYTEZ010000328.1:0-1657 GCA_043734805.1 Microbacteriaceae bacterium | reverse complement strand
CCGCCGAGCGCGACGACGATGCGCGACCGCTCGGCGGCATCCGACACTGCCGTGATCGCGGCGTCTTCCGAACCGTCCGGCTCTTCGACATCGCCCCAGTCCGCCGCGACAAATTCGAGACGACCGCCGCCGGTCACCGTTCGATCTGGCACCAGAAACTCGCTGTAGTAAGCGAGCGCGGCCCGAACGGCCGCGGGAGTCGCCGCCGCCCCGGTTACCGAAAGGGAGGTGCGCCAGGTCGGAATGCCGATCAGGGACAGGTCGAGGGCGCCGCCCGCCGGCGCCGGCCAGCTGCCGGCACGAGGCCAGAGCGCATCACGGGAGAGCGCCATCAGTCCTCGCTCATCGGGCTCTGGCTCTGGCTCTGGCTCGATGGGCTCTGCCGCATCGGGATGCGCACACCGAGGCGGTCTGCGACCTCGATGGCCTCGTCATAGCCAGCATCCACGTGCCTGATCACGCCCATGCCCGGGTCGTTGCTGAGCACGCGGGCGAGCTTCTCGGCGGCGAGCGGCGTCCCGTCGGCGATGGTGACCTGCCCGGCGTGAATCGAGCGGCCGATGCCGACTCCCCCGCCGTGATGGATCGACACCCAGGTCGCTCCGGACGCTGTGTTCACGAGCGCATTGAGCAGCGGCCAGTCCGCGATCGCATCCGATCCATCTTTCATGGCCTCAGTCTCGCGGTAGGGCGAGGCTACCGAACCGGAATCGAGGTGATCCCGCCCGATCACGACCGGTGCGCTGAGCTCCCCCGATGCCACCATCTGGTTGAAGCGCAGGCCGGCGCGGTCCCGCTCCCCGTAGCCGAGCCAGCAGATTCGAGCGGGCAAGCCCTGGAAGTGCACGCGCTCCCGGGCCAACCGGATCCATTTCTGCAACGACTCGTTCTCGGGGAACATCTCAAGTACCGCGCGGTCGGTGGCGTAGATATCCTGCGGGTCGCCGCTCAGCGCCGCCCAGCGGAACGGACCTTTGCCCACGGAGAACAGGGGCCGGATGTAGGCGGGCACGAAACCGGGGAAGGCAAACGCATTGGCAAAACCAGCGGTGCGAGCCTCGGTGCGGATGTTGTTGCCGTAGTCGAACACTTCGGCCCCTGAATTCTGAAACCCCACCATCGCCTCCACCTGCACGGCCATGGACGCTCGGGATCGCTCAATAAACCCCTGCGGGTCGCGCTCACGCGCCGAAACCCAGTCGTCGAAGGAGATTCCGAGCGGAAGGTAGGCGAGCGGGTCGTGGGCGCTGGTCTGGTCAGTGACGATGTCGATCTCGGCGCCCTGAGAGAGCATCCGCGGAAAGACGTCTGCGGTGTTTCCAAGCAGGCCGATACTCAGCGCCTTCTTCGCGTTTCTCGCCGAGTAGGCGAGCTCGAGCGCATGCTCGATCGACGATGCCTCGACGTCGAGATAGCGATGCTCCATGCGGCGGGCGATGCGGCTCGGATCGACATCCACCACGATGGCGACACCGTCGTTCATCGTGACCGCGAGCGGCTGGGCGCCGCCCATGCCACCGAGCCCGCCGGTGAGGGTGATCGTTCCCGCGAGGGTGCCGTTGAACCTTTTCGCAGCCACGGCGGCAAACGTTTCATAGGTGCCCTGCAGGATCCCCTGGGTGCCGATGTAGATCCACGAACCGGCGGTCATCTGGCC
>JAYTEZ010000327.1:0-13327 GCA_043734805.1 Microbacteriaceae bacterium | reverse complement strand
TCCACGAAGTAGCCGCGACGGGCGCGTCCGGTCTCCTCGAATTTACTCAGCACCCGATAGGCGAGGGCAAACCCGCCGCGGATGCCCTCGCTCATGACGGCACCCCTCGTGACGACGCCGTAACGCTCGAGCAGCAACTCGGCGGTCGCGATGCCGCGCACGGTCGCATCCGGCTCCGCGAGCGGCAGCAGCGACCATCGACCTGCCGCGCTCGGCGGCCCACCCTGGCTCGGCAGAGCAGGCCGGGCTCGACCACGGTAGGCGCGAGTGCGCGGGGCCGGGCGGGGCCTCGCGATCGAGCCGCCGAGGTAGGAGCGCAGCGGAGACAGCGTGTCATTGGTCACGAGCCCCGCCCAGACCAGGTCCCAGAGGGCGGTGACGAGTTCACGGTCATCCGTGCTGCCGATGGTGTTCGAGAGCTGGCGGAAGAAGTAGGCACCACCGCCCGCGAGGCTCGCGAGAATGGTGCGCTGCAGCTCGGTGGTCTCGGCACCGGTCGGTTCCGGAAGCGTGAGGCCCGCGGTCTCGGCGAGGTGCAGGCTCACCCAGCCGTCGTTGCCCGGCAGCGAACCGCCACCCGACCAGATCACCTCGCCCGTCGCGGTCAGTTCGTCGAGCATGATGGGCAAATAGTCCCTCACCCGTGCCGGCAGAACGAGCGATTCCCAGGCGGATGCCGGCAGCGCGATCCCCGCGAGCTGGTCGATGACGGTGGCGAGGCCGTCGACCCCGCGGAGCGGCTCCGCCACGTGCTGCCAGGCCGGCAGGAACCGACCGAGTGTTGCGGAATCCACCGGCTCGACCTCGTGCCGCAGCGCGGCGAGCGAGCGGCTGCGCAGGCGGCGCAGCACCACGACATCGCACCATTCGCTGCCGGAACTTCCCGGCCGAAACTCACCCTCGACCACGCGTCGCTGGCCCGCGAGACGCCGTAGCGCCGTGAGGACGACCGCGGTCCCGAGCCCGAACCGCTCCGCCACCGCCGCCACCGTAAATGGTGCGTGCGTACGTGCATAGCGGCTGACCAGGTCGCCGAGCGGGTCCTCGACCGGCTCAACGAACACCGACGGAATCCCGATGGGGAGGGGGGTGCCGAGGGCGTCGCGAAGTCGGGCCGCATCCTCGATGACGGCAAAGCGTTCGCTGCTCGCGCGCCAAATGCGGTTGGTCTTCTCCAATTCGCGCAGTGCTTCATCCAGCGGGCCCGGCCGGTCGAGCTCCGCTCCGGTCACGAGTCCGCTCACCGGATCGAGGCGTTCGACTATTTCCGGAACCGACAGGGGGCCGAGCATCCGAAGCAGGTCGACGATGCCCTCGGAGTCACGCGCACGACGATCGGGTGCGAGTCGCTGCAGTTCGAGCTCCGTCTGTTCGATCACGCTCGGATCGAGCAGCTCGCGCAGCTCGGCTCGGCCGAGAAGTTCGGCGAGCAGGGTCGGATCGAGTGAGAGGGCGGCCGCCCGGCGTTCGGCGAGCGGCGAGTCGCCCTCGTACATGAACGCAGCGACATATCCGAACAGCAGCGATCGAGCGAACGGTGATGCCTGCTCGGTTTCCGTCTCCACAATGCGGATGCGGCGGCTCTCGATCTGCTCGGCAAGATCGGTGAGTGCTGGCAGGTCATAGACATCCTGAAGCACCTCACGTACCGTCTCGAGCACGATCGGAAAGCTCGGATATTTGCGAGCGACATCGAGTAGCTGGGACGCACGCTGGCGCTGCTGCCAGAGCGGTGACCGACGCCCCGGGTTGTACCGCGGGAGCAGGAGCGCACGGGCGGCGCACTCGCGGAAGCGGGAGGCGAAGAGCGCGGATCCGCCCACCTCTTCGGTCACGATGTCGCGCAGCTCGGACGGTTCGAAGACGAACAGCTCGGCACCAGGGGGCTCGCTCTCGGTGTCCGGGATGCGCAGGATGACGCCGTCATCGCTCGCCATGGCGGCACCGTCGAGCCCAAAACGATCCCGAATTCGTGCGCCTATGGCGAGAGCCCAGGGGGCGTGAACTTGCATGCCGTACGGGGAATGTAGAACGACTCGCCAGTCGCCAAGCTCGTCTCGAAAGCGCTCGACGACCAGAGTTTTGTCGGTCGGAACGTGGCCGGTTGCCTTCTTCTGATCATCGATGAATGCAACGAGGTTATTCACCGCGCGCGGGTCGAGGCCCCCGGTCAGGGCGCGGGCGCGAGCCACTTCGTCGGAGGCGGAGGAGACCTCGCGAGTGAATTTGCCGATCGCACGACCCAGTTCTGCGGGACGACCGAGCCCGTCACCCCGCCAGAACGGAACCTTGCCCGGCTGCCCGAACGCGGGCGAGACGATGACGCGATCGTGGGTGATGTCTTCGATGCGCCAGCTCGTCGCGCCGAGAGCGAAGACGTCTCCTACGCGGGACTCGTAGACCATTTCCTCGTCGAGTTCACCAACCCTGGCGGGCGCCTTGTCATTGCTGCCGGAGCCGACCATGAACACTCCGAACAATCCACGATCGGGAATCGTGCCCCCGGATGTCACGGCGAGACGCTGTGCCCCTGGCCGACCGGTGAGTGTGCCGCTCACCCGATCCCAGACGATTCGCGGGCGAAGCTCGGCGAACTCGTCCGACGGATACAGCCCGCTCAGCAGGTCGAGCGTCGCCTCGTAGGCCGATCGTGGGAGTGTCGCGAAAGGTGCGCTGCGACGCACGGTGTCAAACCACTCGTCTACGTCGACCGGGTCAAGGGCAACTGCCGCCACGGTCTGCTGCGCGAGCACGTCGAGCGGATTCTGCGGTATTCGCATGGCCTCGATGAGCCCGGCGGACATCCGCTCGCTCGCCACAGCGGAGTGGATGAGATCGGCCCGATGCTTGGGGAAGATGATGCCCCGCGAGACTTCGCCGACCTGGTGACCGGCCCGGCCGACGCGCTGGAGCCCGCTCGCGACGCTCGGCGGGGACTCGACCTGGATTACGAGGTCGACGGCGCCCATGTCGATGCCGAGTTCGAGTGAACTCGTAGCGACCACGCAGCGCAGGCGACCCGACTTCAGGTCGTCCTCGATGATGGCCCGCTGGTCTTTCGACACCGAGCCGTGGTGCGCGCGGGCAAGGAGCGGGAGCGGCCCCGTTGTCTGCCCGGCCTGCGCCATCATCTGCGCCGGCGGCCCCCCTGCTGGTTGAGTAGCGCCCGACGAAGGAGGCCGCGTATCGAAACCCTCGTTGGCGCCCGCTCCCCGACCCCCAGGTTCGAGTTCGGGCGCATCCAGCCGCAGCGCGTAAATCTCGTTCAGCCGGGCCGTCAGCCGTTCGGCCAGCCGTCGCGAGTTTGCGAAAACGATCGTCGACCGGTGCTCGAGAATCCGGTCGACGATGTGTTCTTCGACGTGTGGCCAGATCGAACCCTGCCCGCTGGTCGAACCCATCGAGTCCCCGGCTGCCGACCCCGCGGGCGTGGGTGCGGTGCCGAGCTCGGTCATGTCCTCGACCGGGACCACGACCGTCAGGTCGAACTTCTTCGTGGAGTTCGGCGCGACTATCGCAACCGGAGCCCCGCCGGCGAGAAACCGCGCGACTTCTTCGCGCGGACGCACCGTCGCCGAGAGTCCGATCCGCTGGGCTGGCTTTTCGAGCAGCAGGTCGAGCCGCTCGAGCGAGAGCGCGAGGTGCGCACCCCGCTTGGTCGAGGCGACCGCGTGCACCTCGTCGACAATGACCGTCTCGACGCCCGCGAGGGTCTCCCGTGCGGAGGCGGTGAGCATGAGGTACAGGGACTCCGGGGTGGTGATGAGGATATCCGGCGGATGGCGCTGCAGCAGCCTGCGATCCGAGGAGGTCGTGTCTCCCGACCGCACCCCGACGGTCACCTCGGATGGTTGCATCCCGAGCCGTCGTGCCGTTTGGGTGACCCCGACGAGCGGGGAACGCAGGTTGCGCTGGACATCGACGGCGAGCGCCTTGAGCGGCGAGATGTAGAGCACCCGGGTGCGCCGGTTGGGGTCTTCCGGGGCAGGCACCGTGGCGAGCCGGTCGATCGCCCAGAGAAACGCAGCCAGCGTCTTGCCGGATCCGGTGGGCGCCACGACGAGGGCGTGCGAGCCGCCGGCGATCGCCTCCCATGCTCCGAGTTGTGCGGCTGTGGGTGCTGCGAACGCGCCGGCGAACCACTCACGAGTGGCGGGGGAGAATCGGTCGAGCACTGCGCTCATCCGACCATCCTCCCCCGTACCACTGACAGTGCGTCGCGACCGGCCCCCGCTCATAGTGCCCGTTCCGGCGGATAGTGCCCGCTCCGCGGGGCACTATCCGCCGGAACGGGCACTATCGCACCGGCGTGGTGGGGCTGCTGGCGCCGCTCCCGTTCATCGTGGCCAGACATGCGGCGGTGTGCGTCATGTCTCCCCGAGGTCGTGAGTGACAATGGAGCATGAGTTCCGTAGGCACCCCCGACCCCAACTCCGGCTGGCTGTCCGACGAGGAGCTTGCCGACGCGCGACGCAGGCTTCCGCTGCTGTATGTCGAGGCCGTGCCGGTGCGAGTCGACGGCATCGGTCAGGTGACGCAGGTCGGTGTCCTGCTCCGGGCCAACGCGGCCGGAGCGATCACCCGCACCCTCGTTTCCGGACGCGTGATGTACGGCGAGAGCCTGCGCGATGCGCTGTTCCGTCACCTCGAGAAGGACCTCGGGCCGATGGCATTCCCGCTGCTCCCGGCGAGCCTCGTGCCGTTCTCGGTTGCCGAGTACTTCCCGTTTCCGGGTTCCCAGTTTTCGGATGATCGCCAGCACGCGGTTTCGCTTGCCTACGTGGTTCCCGTGTCGGGCACCTGCGATCCCCGCCCGGACGCTCTCGAGCTCACCTGGATGACGCCGGATGAGGCGGCATCGGATGCGGTGTCCGCCGAGATGGAGGGTGGCCGCGGTGCCCTCGTGCGCTCGGGCCTCGCGTCGGTGGGCCGCCTGTACTGAGTTCTCTACTTTTCGTCACCGGATGGGTCGTGTACGAGCCATGGTGCATTCTCGAGCATTAGCTCCGGATCCCCCGTCCATAGCGACGCCGAGAGGCGAACTGCCGTTGCCGCCGCGAAGGCGTCCGCATACGACAGCGGATAGTCGGATTTGATGCGAGCTGCTTCGAGAATCAATCCCCGATCCGGCAGCACCACTGTGATGCAGGCTTCGATGTCCTGGATCGCCAGTCCAGCAGCGGCCTCACCGTGTTCACGGCGGAGCACGTAAAATACCTCACCAAGGGTGATCCAACTCATTGCAGTTTCGCCAGAGTCGATCTGCTCCTGCACCCGTCCGGCGGCGGGTTCTGCGCCCTCGAGCAGGCGCACTATCGCCCACGAGTCAAGGACGACGGTCATCGTGGCCTTTGTCGTCGCGGCGCGCGCGGAGCAGCGCTTCGGTCAATCCGCTGCCCGGAAACCTGCCCTTGAGGGTCGCGCTTCCCGACTTGCGGAGCACAATTTCATCGCCTCGTTGCTCGAACAGGATCTCCTGCCCGGGTTGAATTCGCAGGGCATCCCTGATCCGTTTCGGAATCACGATCTGCCCCTTTGCGCCAACGGAGTGAGTCATACTTTCAAGTATAACCGTCATACTCGAAAGTATAACTTTCCCCGCGCACCGGGTTTGTCCTGCCCGGTTCAGCGGCAGAACTCACTCAAACATCACAATTGTTGAGGAGAGGCGAGTCAGGGTTAGCGCAGCATCCGTATATCGATCGCGTTCTCCCAGTGGGCGATCGTGGTGGTTGTGCCGTCGGGTTCGAAGCCGATGCTCCGATAGAAGGCGTGCGCGCGCGTGTTTTCCGCCAGCACCCACACCGCGGCCGGGGTGGCGCCGATCGCGGCGCCAGCGGAGCGTGCGTCCCACGCTGAGGGGCGCCAAAGTGCTCTTAGGCACGCACGCGAGGAACAGTATGGCGCCCCTCACGCGCGAATCCCTCACCCCACGCGGAAGGGCCCCCGCACGAATGCGAGGGCCCTTCCACGAGTTACTTAACGGCTGCCACTGCGGCGACGGTTTCCGCCGCCACCCTGGGACATGCCGACGAGCCCGCCACCGGATCCGGCACGAGTTGCCCCACCTGAACGACCGGCACCGGCACCGGCTCCCGCGGAACGACCGGCGCCGTTACGGGGTGCACCGGATTCGGAGCGAGGGGCACCGGATGCTCCCTCGCCACTGGCCGTGCTGTAGAAGTTCCGCGATCCTCCTGCCGTCGCGGCGGAGTCACCACCCTCACGGTTGGCGCGCTTGCGCTGGGCGTTCGCGCCCTGTGAGCCGCCCTCGGAACGACCGCCCTCAGAACGACCGCCCGCGGAGCGTGAACGACCCCCCGTCGAGCGTCCACCCTGCGACTGGCGCGGTGCACCCTGGCGTTGCGGTGCTACGGCCGCGCGCGGGGCCGGCTTGACCCAGGCCGCGACCTCGCCGACCAGCGCCGTGACGGCATCCGAGTCGGCGGTCACCTGCTGCGGAGCGACGTTGATTTCGGCCTTGCGGAGAAGGGCAGCGGTGTCCTTCCGCTGGGTTGGCAGCACGATCGTGACCACCTCGCCCTCTTTGCCGGCACGTGCGGTTCGTCCTGAACGGTGCAGATACGCCTTGTGCTCGGCTGGCGGGTCGACGTGGATCACGAGCTCGATGTCATCGACGTGAACGCCACGCGCCGCGACATCCGTCGCCACGAGCACCCGAGTCTCACCGGCCGCAAACGAAGCCAGATTGCGATCGCGCTGCACCTGCGAGAGGTTGCCGTGCAGATCCACCGACGGTATACCGGCATCCGTCAGCTGCTTGGCGAGCTTCTTGGCGTGGTGCTTCGTGCGCATGAACAGGATGCGGCGGCCGGTTCCGGATGCGAGGCGCTCGATGAGCAGGCGCTTGGCCTCCACCGTGTCGACCTCGAACACGTGATGGGTCATGGCTGCCACGTGCGATGTCGCCTCGTCCACGGAGTGCAGCACCTCATTGTGGAGGTACTTCTTGACGAGACGATCAACGCCGTTGTCGAGGGTGGCGCTGAACAGCATGCGCTGTCCGTTGTTCGGTGTCTTGTCCATGATGCGGGTGACGACCGGAAGGAAACCGAGGTCGGCCATATGGTCGGCCTCGTCGAGCACGGTGATTTCGACCGCATCCAGCGAGACGAAGCCCTGCTTCATGAGGTCTTCGAGGCGACCGGGGCAGGCAACGACAATGTCGATACCACCCTTGAGGGCCGCAACCTGGCGCTGCTGGGATACGCCGCCGAAGATCGTCGTGATCTTTATGCCGTATGCCGAAGCGAGCGGCTCCATGGCCGTGGTGATCTGGGTTGCGAGCTCGCGGGTCGGAGCGAGGATGAGGCCGAGCGGCCGCCCCGCGCGACGCTGGCCTCCGGCGAGCTTGCCGCCGAGACGAGCGATCATCGGCAGGGCGAAGGCAAGGGTCTTGCCGCTGCCAGTCTTGCCGCGACCGAGCACATCGCGCCCGGCGAGGGTGTCGGGAAGGGTGTCGACCTGGATCGGGAACGGTGAATCGATACCGGATGCCGCGAGCTTCGCGACGAGCGGCTGTGGCACGCCGAGCGCGCCGAAGGTTGTGATGGTTTCAGACATGGAGATGGGTGGTGCCTTTCGGGCATCGGTGTCATCGCGAGGGATCGCTGATGATGAATGGCGAAGGTGGCAATGGCCACATCCGTTCGCCGGAGAAAGTTTCTTGCGAAGTCCTGGGGCCTTGTGTGAGTCCGGCCAGGGCGCGAAGAGTGGAAGTTCAACGACGCAGGGAGTCCGTAGTGGACCCGCGAGTATCACCAGCATAGCAGGCGGCCGTTTGTGCGGCCCAAAACTGCACTTCGCCGAGGTATCCCGGTCCGTATCGGCGATCAGCCCCACCCGCGTGCTCCGACTTCTCCCCACCTTCGCCGGCAGGCGCCGCCGAAGGGACAAGATCGCACGTTCAATTGGCCCGTGGGCAAGCAAAGTTGTCCCATGAGTGGCCAGCAGCTGGGCCGGCAGCAGGGACCGGGATTAGTGGATGCCGCTATACCGCTCGCCGACCGGGATCTCGACTGCGACCGTGTTGGCGGCCTGCGCGAGTGGGCACGCCCACTCCGGGTCGTACGCGCACGAAGGGTTGTAGGCAAAGTTGAAGTCGAGCACGAGCGAATCCGGGGCTGAACCGGATCCGAGATCCGCGCCCTTGATGGTGTCGAGCAGGTACCGACCGCCACCGTAGGTTCCGCCTGGGTGACCGGCCAGCGCATCCTTTACCGGCAGGAAGATTCCGCCACCGTAGCTGCCCAGTTTCCAGACGTCGAGGCTGCCGACGCCGGGCACGTCGACGATGCCGACCAGGTCGAACGGAACGACGCCATCCGTTCCCGTCGCGAAATCCAGGTGCCGGGCATCCGCGGGCCGAACCTCGACCTCGAAGCGCCAGGCCGGGTCGTACGGCGTAACCGGCAGGCCGGTGAAGACGGCAAGGTCGTCGGGCTGCAGCGGGGACGACGGATGCTCGGCGAAGAGCCGGTCTCGCTCGCGTCGCCAGAGATCGTGGGCGGCAAACAGATCCGTGGATGCGCGCACCGCCGCGTAGAGGGCGAGTACGCGGCGGCGCCAGTCGGCAACCTCGAAAGCGGTCATGCTTCGACGCTACTCTCGCGATCGCTCCGAATGCCGAATGACGAATGACGAATGCCGAATGCCGACCTGAGACAACGCTGGAAGTTCCCGTCATCCGGGAATTCGGTTTCCGCGCGCAGGGTTGCCAGCGGATAGACAAGTCGCACACTTCAAGGAGAACCATGGCACAGGCAATTCTCAACGGCACGGTCGTCGCCGAAGCACCACAGGACGACCTGATCAAAATCGAAGGCAACTGGTATTTCCCCCCGGAAAGCGTAAATAAGGAGTATCTCGTCGATAGCGCGACCCCGTACACCTGTTCCTGGAAGGGCGAGTGCCAGTACTTTAGCGTGAAGGATGGCGACGCACTCCTGCAGGACCGCGCCTGGAGCTACCCGACCCCGTACGCGACCTCGTTCGACCGGGTCGGCAAGGACTTCAGCAACTACGTCGCATTCTGGAAAGAAGTTCAGGTAGTCGAGTAGTCCGCGGCTTCGGCGGCGGGAGTTGCCGGATGGCGGCGGGAGCTAAAGCGTGAGCCGGGCGCGATGTGCCCGCACCTTCGAGCGGTTGCCGCAGCGCTGCATGGAGCACCAGCGGCGGTTGTTGGAGCGGGACTCGTCGTAGAACACGAACTGGCAGTCGCCGGCCGCACACTCGCGCAGCCGGCCGTGCGCACGATCGCCGAAGACCTCGACGGCGTCCCGCGCGATCATGGCGAGAGCCTGGCCGACGTGCACCGAACTGTGCCCTGCCCGCCGGTTCCCGCCCGGCAGGGCAGGAGGGATGTTCGGCATTGCTGCGAAGAGGTTGACGGTGTCGATGTCGTCGGGGTTCGGCTCGCGCTGCCCGTTCAGAGCGTGCGCGACACCCGCGATCGCGGATCGCAGCTCAAGCGCGTCGATGAGTTCCCGCGTCGTCGCCGCGGCATCCATTCGCTCGAATCGCGCGGCCAGCCACCCACCGAGGTCGCCGGGAGCGCTGAACTGTTCCCCCGCGGGGTTGGCTGCCATCGAGCCCGTGTAGGCGAAGTCGAGGCTGAGTGCACCGGAGTCGAACCACCAGCGAGTTCCCTCGCCGGAGGTGCACCATTGACCCGTTTCCACGTAACCAATCTAGCCGGTTACGAGCGCAGCGGCGCGGAAAAAGCGATGAAACCGCGCTGCCCGAACCCGCTCAGCGCACAACGCGCTGGCGCCAGTCGATCGCGTTCGCCGCGTCGAAGCGGCGCGAGCAGGTGCCGCAGGCAAGGGGCCGCGTCGGCCGCCGATACCGATAGTGGATGTGGCCGCCCGGGCAGGTGCCGACCCACGGCGCAAGCTCGTTCGCGATCGCGCCGTCGTGTAGTCGTTTGCCCTCATAGCCGAGGTCGGCAGCGGTGCTCCTCCAGTGCGGACCGTGACCGGCGCGAGTGCCAGCTATGGCGTGCGCGACCTCGTGCAGAAGCACCTGATGGATCTCGTCATCGTCGTAGCGCGAGGCCAGGTAGCGCGACACCGTGATCTTCTTCGCGGTGTAATTGCAGAGCCCAGCGCGGGTCTTGGCCGAGTCGAAACCGAAAGTCCAACTCGAGTCGAGATGCAGAACAATGAGGGCATCCGCCCATCTGCGCACTCGAATCAGCTCTGCCACGACTCGAGGCTAACCCCCGCGGACGACATCGAGCTCCACCTGCACCAGCTTGTCGTCGCCGTCGCGCGGGTCGCCGCGGCCGTCGGTGTTGTTGGTCAGGATCCAGAGCGAGCCGTTTGGCCCAGGCACGGCATCCCGGATGCGCCCGAACGTTCCCACCAGGGACGGCACGGCGGTCGCGGCCGCATCCGGGTAGATCGCCCAAAGCCGCTCGCCGCGAAGGGCGGCCAGAAAGAACGTGCCTCCGACGAAGGCGAGCCCGCTCGGGCTCGCCTCGGACGTCGACCATTGGTAAACGGGGTCGATGTAGGCCGCCTTGCCGCCCTTGCCTTCCACGATCGGCCAGCCATAGTTGCCACCGGGCTCGATCCGGTTGAGCTCGTCCCAGGTGTTTTGCCCGAACTCGGCCGCCCAGAGTCGGCCGTCGCGATCCCAGGCGATCCCCTGCGGATTCCGGTGGCCCAGCGAATAGACGAGCGAGCCTGGTATCGGATTGTCTACCGGCACTCCGCCGCCCGGGGTGATTCGCAGGATCTTCCCGTTGAGAGATGCGGGATCCTGCGCCCGTTCGCTGCGACCGGCGTCGCCGACGGTCGCGTAGAGCATGCCGTCGGGTCCGAACCTGATGCGACCACCGTCGTGGTTGTCAGCCTTCGCCAGCCCCACGAGAATCTTCTGCGGCGCACCGAGCGAGTATGCGCCAGCCCCGCCAAGCAGCGGCATCCGCACGATTCGATTGTCGGATGCCGTGGTCAGGTACGCGTATAGCCATCTCGCCTCGCCCGCGCGCCAGACGTCGATCCCGAGCAATCCGCCCTCGCCGCCGTGAACCACCCCGGCGACGATGCCGGCCGCGCGCAGTTGTCGATCCGGCGTCACCTCCTCGATGACGCCGGTGTCACGTTCGCTCACGAGGGTCGAGTCGTTGTCGCCCAGCCGGAGGATCGACCACGGCGAATCGAGCCCGCGCGCGATCACGGTTGGTGCTCCCACCGGCATGAGTCGCTGTGCACCGGTGCCGGTGCCGGTGCCGGTCGGGGAGGGCTGCGGCGGCGACTGCGGCGGCGACGAGGGCTCGAACGAACAGGCGGCGAGCCCGCCCACCGAGAGGAGCGCAACCAGAAAGAGGGGAAGTGCGTGTCGTGCGGTGATGATGACCTCCTCGCTCATCCCAGTCTCGGCGGCGAACGGGCACTATTGGGGTGGGGTGGGGTGGCGGAAACGGGTCAGTCGCCGCGCGTGCCGACCTGAAAGATGCTCTTCGACGGGGGTGGTGACTGCACCGCCGTCGCATCCGTGACGATCGGGGCTCCGGCGATCCAGTTGCGGAGTTCGAGGTCGGCGACCACCTTCGACGGATGCGGCCCGCCGGCCAGCAGGCGCGGCATCCAGTCGAGCGGCAGCTTCTGTCGCGATCCGACCATCACGACATTCCCGAATCGACGGCCCTTGAGAATCTGTGTCTCGGCGAGCGCGACGAGGTGACCGGCAGCCGAGCCGGCAGCCGAGCCGGCAGCCGAGCCACCGACGGCGGCAGCCGAGCCACCGACGGCGGCGAGCATCGTGGCGGCCTGCCCGCGCGCAAAGGCGAGCCCCGGTCCATCGGCGACGTTCGCGACGATGACCCCGGCGGGCTTCAGGAGGGCAACTGCCTCGCGGTAGAACTCGAGACTCGTGACGTGCGCAGGAGTGCGTGCACCGCTGAATACGTCGACGATGAGCAGGTCGACCTCGCCGTGCAGTCCGCCGGGCAGCCGACCGAGCACCTCCCGCGCGTCGCCGTGGCGCACCCGGATGGAGGCGGCTCGCGGCAACGGAAGATGTGTTCGCACGAGATCGACGAGATCACTCTCGATTTCGATTACCTGCTGGCGGGAATTCGGCCGGGTCACCTCGATGTAACGCGGCAGGGTGAAAGCGCCGGCTCCGAGATGCACGGCGGTGATCGGTTCGCCGGGCATCCCGAGCTGGTCGATTACATGGCCGATGCGCTGGATGTACTCGAAGAACAGCTGGCTGGGGTCGTCCAGGTTGACGTGCGACTGCGGCGTTCCATCGACGACGAGCGTGAAGCTGCCCGGCACCCACCGGTCGGGTTCGATGACCGCACGGTAGCCGCTCAGTTTGAGAATGGCGGATGGGCGTTCTGTCACCCCTAGACCCTGCCACAGTCGCGGCGAAGGCGTCAGCACGGTCCCCCATAATGGGGAATAGTCACGAACACTGGATTAGCCCTAATATATTGCCTAGGGCAATCCGAATGGTGCGGGGGAAGACGTGAGTTTATACGACCAGGTCGGTGGAGAACTCGTCGTCACCGACGTGGTCGCACGCTTCTATGAGCGGGTTATCTCGGATGACCTGCTCTCGCACTGGTTCAAGTGGAGCAAGCCGGTCGAACTGCAGCGTCACCTGCGCACCTACCTCGCCGTCGCCCTCGACGGCCCCGAGCACTACACGGGCCGCAGCATGCGCAAAGTGCACGGCGGCATGCGCATAACGAACGAAGCCTTCGACACGATGATCGCGCGGCTCCTGGAATCGCTCGCCGAATCCGGGGTAAAATCTTCAGTGCTGACCAAGGTGGATGCCCGGCTGGGCAAACTTCGCGCGGTCGTCGTCGATCCCCTTCGCGCATAGCTCGGCGCTACCCTGGGTCGCGCCGCGCGCCACCTTATAGCCGATTTCGCGAAATTGGTCAAGGAACAACTTGACCTAGCCCATATTTGCGGCCTATAGTGGTTCTTTGCGCTCCCAGAATTTCTCTGCCTTCATATTGCGGTCGGCTTCGCGTGCCCGAGGCACAACCCTCGCGGGTTTCTGGGGCGAATCCATCACCGACTGTAACTCTGCTAGTTGCAAAACTCTGCTCGTTGCAGTTGGTTCTCGTAGGCCCACCGGAGGTTATTTCCTTGGCTGCTGCTCGCAACGCATCCACCACGAACTCATCGAAAAAGGGATCTCCCAAGAACGGTCGCTCGGCAGAGCGCCTCTCGTTCGCGAAGATCACCGACACTCTGACAGTTCCCGATCTGCTCGCACTCCAGACGGAGAGCTTCGACTGGCTCGTCGGCAACGACCTCTGGAAGGAACGCGCTGC
>JAYTEZ010000326.1:0-4245 GCA_043734805.1 Microbacteriaceae bacterium | reverse complement strand
GCGAAGCTCTCCGACGAGCTGGGTGCCGGATCGATGACGGGACTCCCGATCATCGAGACCAAGGCGAACGACGTCTCTGCCTACATTCCGACGAACGTGATCTCGATCACGGACGGTCAGATCTTCCTCCAGTCCGACCTGTTCAACGCGAACCAGCGCCCGGCCGTGGACGTCGGCATTTCGGTCTCCCGCGTCGGTGGCGACGCCCAGGTCAAGTCGATCAAGAAGGTCTCAGGCACTCTCAAGCTCGAGCTCGCCCAGTACCGTTCGCTCGAAGCCTTCGCGATGTTCGCCTCGGACCTCGACGCGACCAGCCGTCGTCAGCTCGCACGCGGCGCTCGGCTCACCGAGCTGCTGCGCCAGCCGCAGTATTCGCCGTACCCGGTCGAGGAGCAGGTCGTCTCGATCTGGGCCGGAACCAACGGCAAGCTCGATGAGGTCGCCATCGAAGACGTGCTGCGCTTTGAGCGCGAGCTTCTCGATCATCTTGGCCGCCACACGAAAGTTCTCTCGACGCTGCGCGAGACCAATGTGCTGGATGACGACACGATCAGGGCGCTGGAAGCGGGCGTCGACGCGTTCAAGCTCGATTTCCAGACGGGCGAGGGCAAGCCGCTCGCCTCGGTCGGATCGGAGCAGTTCGAGGCCATCGAGCCAGAGAACATCGCCCAGGAACAGATCGTGAAGCACAAACGCTAACGGCGTTTCGCCCGACCACTTACGCAACGACTAAGGAAAGACACACGACATGGGAGCGCAACTTCGGGTCTACCGGCAGAAAATCAAGTCTGCCCAGACGACCAAGAAGATCACTCGGGCCATGGAGCTGATCTCCGCCTCACGCATTCAGAAGGCGCAGGCGAGGGTTGCGGCATCCGGTCCATACTCCCGTGCAATCACGCGGGCCGTCTCGGCGGTCGCGACCTATTCGAATGTCGACCACATCCTTACCACCGAGCCGGAGAAGGTGGAGCGCGCCGCCGTCGTGCTGTTCACCTCGGACCGCGGCCTCGCCGGTGCGTTCAGCACGAACGTCCTGCGTGAGGCCAACGAGCTCACCACTCTGCTGCGGTCGCAGGGTAAAGAGATCGTCTACTACCTGATCGGTCGCAAGGCCGTCGCATACTTTGCCTTCCGCAAGCGCGACTCCGAGCAGATCTGGACGGGGAGCACCGAGAAGCCGGAGTTCGCCACCGCACAGTCGATTGGCGAAACGCTCGTCGCGAAATTCATCCAGCCGGCGAGCGAGGGCGGCGTTGACGAGATCCACATCGTCTATAACCGTTTCGTCAGCGTCGTGACCCAGGTGCCGGAGGTCGTTCGACTCCTGCCACTCGAGGTTGTCGAGGGTGTGGACGAACCAGAGGATACCGAGGTGTTGCCGCTCTACGAGTTCGAGCCGGAGGTCGACGATGTGCTCGATGCGATGCTCCCGGTCTACATCGAGAGCCGCATCTTCAACGCCATGCTGCAGTCAGCGGCATCCGAACACGCGGCTCGCCAGCGGGCGATGAAGTCGGCAAGCGACAACGCGGACAAGCTCATAACGGACTACACCAGGCTCGCGAACAACGCTCGCCAGTCCGAGATCACCCAACAGATTTCCGAGATCGTGGGCGGCGCAGATGCCCTCTCGGTGAAGAAGTAGCAGAGACCCAGGAGAATCGAGAAGCAATGACTATCACAGCCCCTGCCGCCCAGAGCCCATCGGGAGCAGCTTCGTCGGAGGTCAAGCCCGCGGGCGTCGGCCGCATTGCCCGGGTGACCGGACCAGTCGTCGACATCGAGTTCCCGCACGACGCGATCCCTTCGATCTACAACGCGCTCAAGACGACGATCACGATCGCAGACGCCTCCAACGAGATCACTCTCGAGGTAGCCCAGCACCTCGGTGACGACCTCGTGCGCGCCATCGCCCTCAACCCGACCGACGGTCTGGTTCGCGGCCAGGAGGTGCGCGACACCGGGGGACCGATCACGGTTCCGGTCGGGGACGAGACCAAGGGCAAGGTCTTCAACGTCATTGGCGAGGTCCTTAACGGCGAGCCCGGTGAGAAGTTCGAATTCACGGAGCGCTGGCCGATCCACCGCAGGCCACCGGCATTCGACCAGCTCGAATCGAAGACGGAACTCTTCGAGACCGGTATCAAGGTCATCGACCTGCTCACCCCGTACGTGCTTGGCGGCAAGATCGGACTGTTCGGTGGAGCCGGTGTCGGCAAGACCGTGCTCATCCAGGAGATGATTCAGCGCGTTGCGCAGGACCACGGTGGCGTCTCCGTGTTTGCCGGTGTCGGCGAACGCACCCGTGAGGGCAACGACCTCATCGCCGAAATGGAAGAGGCGGGCGTCTTCGACAAGACCGCCCTGGTGTTCGGCCAGATGGACGAGCCACCGGGGACGCGACTTCGAGTCGCCCTCTCGGCGCTGACGATGGCGGAGTATTTCCGTGACGTGCAGAACCAGGACGTGCTGCTCTTCATCGACAACATCTTTCGGTTCACGCAGGCCGGTTCCGAGGTCTCGACCCTGCTCGGTCGCATGCCGTCCGCCGTTGGCTACCAGCCCAACCTCGCGGATGAGATGGGCATCCTGCAGGAACGGATCACCTCGACCCGTGGTCATTCGATCACCTCGCTGCAGGCCATCTACGTTCCGGCCGACGACTACACGGACCCGGCTCCGGCGACCACTTTCGCGCACCTCGACGCGACGACCGAACTCAGCCGCGAGATCGCGTCGAAGGGTCTCTACCCGGCCGTCGACCCGCTGACCTCGACCAGCCGCATCCTTGACCCCCGCTACCTGGGGGCTGACCACTATCGCGTCGCGACGAACGTCAAGTCGATCCTGCAGAAGAACAAGGAACTACAGGAGATCATCGCGATCCTTGGGGTCGACGAACTCTCCGAGGAAGACAAGATCACCGTGTCGCGCGCGCGCCGCATCCAGCAGTTCCTCTCACAGAACACCTACATGGCGAAGAAGTTCACCGGTGTCGAGGGATCGACCGTTCCGCTCAAGGAGACGATCGAGTCGTTCGACGCGATCGTCAGGGGCGAGTTCGACCACGTCGCGGAGCAGGCGTTCTTCAACGTGGGCGGCATCTCGGATGTTGAAGAGCAGTGGGCGAAGATTCAGAAGGAGAACGGCTAACAATGTCCGCGCTTCAGGTGAGTGTCGTGTCGGCCGACCAGGAAATCTGGACCGGTACGGCCTCGATGGTCGTCGCCAAGACCACGGAGGGCGAGATCGGAATTCTTCCCGGCCACGAACCGCTGCTCGCTATCCTGAGCGCCGGTGAGGTTCGGATCACCACTGCCGGTGGAGTCCCGGCCGTCAGGGCGAACGCGGAAGACGGCTTTCTTTCGGTTGAGCATGACACGGTGACGATAGTCGCTCGCCGGGCCGCGCTCGTCACGGGCTAGCCGGGAGACCCGCGATGTTGATTGCGATGGCCGGACTGCCGGGTGCAGGCAAGAGCACGCTCGCCGAGGTTCTGGGTGGACGGCTCAACGCGTCCGTCGTTTCCGTCGATCCGATCGAATCGGCCATCCTGAGCGCCGGGATCGATAGTGATCAGCCGACCGGGCTCGCCGCCTATCTCGTCGCCGAGAAAATGGCCGGTTTCGTTCTGGACTCTGGAGCGAACGTGATCGTCGATGCGGTGAATGCCGTGAACCCGGCACGGGAGCAGTGGGTGAACCTCGCGCATCGGCAGGGGGAGTCTCTCAGGTTCATCGAGCTGATCTGCTCGGATGCCGCCCTGCACCGCGCGCGCCTCGAGTCGCGATATCGCAAGCTTCCACACGTCGAGGAACCGAGCTGGCACGCGGTGGAACAGAGCCTGGACGAATACTCGAACTGGAGCGGGCCGAGCGCTGAAGTCGCACGCATCACGCTGGATTCCGCGAATCCGCTCGGCGCCAACGTCGAGGCGGCGCTGGCCTTCATCGAGGGCTAGTGCTCATTCTTCTCCCGCCCTCCGAAACGAAGCGCGCCGGGGGTGCGGAAGGCACCGTGCTTGACCTCGCACAATTGAGTCATCCAACGCTCGCGGCACCAAGAAGGGCAGTGCTGTCGGCCGTTCGAAAGCTTTCCCAGAACCTCACGACCATGTCGGCCGCTCTGAAGCTCGGGCCGAGCCAGCATTTCGAGCTGCTGCGCAATCGCGAACTCAGGGCGTCACCGACCCTGGCTGCTATCGACCGCTATACCGGGGTGCTCTATGACGCGCTCGACTCC
>JAYTEZ010000325.1:0-6554 GCA_043734805.1 Microbacteriaceae bacterium | reverse complement strand
ACAACGATCAACGCGGAGATCTATAACGGCCACGCCCTCGAAGAGTTTCTTCGAGCCATTGGCTCGGTCATCGAGCGAAAGCCCACAGCAGCATAGGAGAGAATCGGAATCCGGCCGAATTCTTGGTCGAATCCTGGACTCTGCACCGTGGACTGGATTGCCGCTCTGTAATCACTGAGTCGAAAGGTCACATGTCGCCGCCCGTCCCCCGCGCCTCCCGCGGATTTCTGTGGCTCGCCGGCACTCTTGGATTAGCGGCAACAGCCATCTCGGCGATCGGATCCTGGATTCCGTCGTTATGGGGCGACGAAGCGGCGAGCCTTCTGTCGGCAAAGCGATCATTGCCGAGCCTATGGACAATGCTCGGGCACGTTGATGCGGTTCACGGCACCTACTACTTTGGTCTGCACTGGTGGATCCGAATTTTCGGAACCTCGCCGTTTTCGCTCCGCTTTCCGAGCGCTATTGCCATTGGCGTAACGGTCGTCGCGGTCACGCTAATTGCGTCACGGCTCAGTTCCCGACGGGTAGCTATTGCCGCTGGCATCATCTGCGCGGTTCTCCCCCGCGTCACCTATATGGGCGAGGAGGCGCGATCGTACGCTTTCAGTGCAGCCATCGCGGCCTGGCTCACGTTGATCCTCATCGAAATCCTCCGCCGTGAGACGCCGCCCAAGTGGCTCTGGTTCGCGTACGGGGGCCTTTTTTCCCTGGGGATCTATGTCTTTCTCTATCTCGCCCTGTTCGCGGTAGTTCACGGCATCATCCTGATGGCCACCCGCGTCAGCAAACGGCTGTTCATCACGTGGTTGTGGACGATTGGGATCGCGGTCGTTGTCGCCAGCCCGGTCATCGTCCTCGCAATATCGGAACGCGCCCAGATTGCCTACCTCGACAGTCGCAGCGAAGTGACCTTCGCCTCGCTGACGGTCGGGCTGTGGTTCGGGAGCATTGAATTCGCCGTGCTGGCGTGGGCGTTGATACTGACCGCTTTAGCACTCGCCATCCGCCGGAGGTTCGGGTGGTCACGGGAGTTGCCGCGGACGCGGGTCGAGGGTCGACCGATGATGCCGAGCCTGGAACTTGTAGCGGCATGCTGGCTACTGGTTCCTGCGGTTATCCTGATTGCCAGCCAGCCTCTGATTGCCGTCTACACCGCTCGCTACCTGTCGTACGGTGCCCCGGCCGCGGCGCTTCTTATCGCCTCGGCTGTCGGCTGGATCGGGAGCCGAAGTCGCTGGGTTCTTGCGATCGCTGTCGCGCTGGTCGTAACGAGCGCCGTACCCGCCTACCTTTCCCAGCGCGGCGAGTATTCGAAGAACAACAGCGACTGGTCGAATATCAGCGAATTTCTAAAAACGCACGCAAGCCGCGGGGATGCGCTGGCTTTCGATGAGACGGTGCGACCATCGCGCCGCCCACGATTGGTTCTCCATACCTATCCTGCCGGTGTTTCCGGGCTCGTCGACGTGGCTCTTAAAACGCCATACTTCCGCAATAAAAGTTGGCAAGACACCGCCTATACGATCTCGCACGCTGCTGCGCGTGGCCGACTGGATGGCGTTCATCGTCTGTGGCTTATCGAATATGCGACGCCCGAGCAAACCGACACCTACGGCATCGCTGATCTGCACGACCTTGGATTCGTGAAATCCGCCACTTTTTATACCCACAGCAGCGTCATCTATGAGTTCACGCGCTGACGCAGCAGCAAACGGCCCGACTTGGCGATATGATGAAGTTATGAAATCACTGATTGGCATCGGACCTTCCGGATCGAACCAGTTTTCGGACGCACATCGCCCGCTGTACGAGGTCAAAGCCAATCTTTTCAAGGGTCTTGCCCACCCGGTGCGGGTGCGCGTGCTCGAGGTCTTGTCGGCCTCGCCCGCTGTTTCGGTGGCGGACCTCATGGCGGACACCGGACTGGAGGCCTCGCACCTGTCCCAGCACCTTTCGGTGTTGCGACGGCACAACCTCGTGGCTGCGGAACGGCGCGCCAGCCAGGTCTTTTATCGACTGTCCTTCCCTCAGGTCGCGGACCTGCTGTCGGTCTCCCGCTTACTCCTCGTGGAGATTCTTTCGAAAACGCAGGAGCAGCTGGTGTCGACCGTGAACCTGCCGGACCTGTCGCTGCCGCATAACGCTGAGGATCCAGAAGTGACCCGGTGACGGCTGCCGGGTATGTTCGTTCGCTCCTTCCCAGCTGGAAGGATTATCGCTCGGTTCGCCGCACCTGGCGAGGTGATCTCTTCGCCGGAATAACCGTCGGAATCGTCGCACTGCCCCTGGCGCTCGCGTTCGGAGTGAGCTCCGGCGCGGGTGCCGAAAGCGGACTGATCACCGCCGTCATCGCCGGCGTGATAGCCGCGGTGTTCGGTGGGTCGAATATCCAGGTATCCGGACCCACCGGGGCGATGGTCGTCGTCCTTGGACCGATCGTGGCTACGCACGGCATCGGAGTGGTCGCGGTTGTGAGCGTGCTCGCTGGTGTCGTCGTCGCCGCCGCCGGTGCCCTGAAACTCGGTCGCGTTGTCTCCTACATTCCGTGGCCGGTGATCGAAGGTTTCACGCTGGGAATCGCGGTCATCATTTTTCTTCAACAGGTGCCTGCCGCGATCGGCACGCAACCGGGCCCAAGCAGCAATGCGTTCGTCTCCGCTGTAGAGGCATTCGGAACCGTACGGTGGTCAACGGTGGGCTGGCCTATCGCCGCCGTCGCCGTCGTCGCCGCAATTATGGTGCTCGCACCACGGGTACACCGCAAGTTACCGGGCTCGATCATCGCAATAGTCGTCGTTTCGGCGATCACGAGTTTTGCACATCTTCCGCTGATCCGGATCGGTGCACTTCCCGGTTCCCTGCCAGCGCCGGTATTTCCCGTCGTGGACTGGTCGATACTCGAAACGTTGATCGGCCCTATTCTTACCGTGGCTGCGCTGGCGGCGATCGAGTCGCTTCTGTCAGCACGAGTCGGCGCGACACTGTCGGACACCGGCCCCTATGATCCCGATAGAGAACTCCTCGGCCAGGGACTGGCCTCTGTGGTTTCCGGGTTCTTCGGCGGAATGCCCGCCACCGGGGCGATTGCTCGCACCGCGGTCAACGTTCGCTCCGGTGGCCGCACTCGGCTGGCTGCGATCATCCACTCCCTGGTTTTGCTGTGCGTGGTGTACCTGGCCACCGGGGTGGTGTCACAGGTCCCGCTCGCGGCGCTCTCCGGCGTTTTGATGGTCACCGCCACTCGGATGATTTCGGTTGCCACGGTGCGCAGCATTGTCGGCTCGACCCGATCCGACACCATTGTCTTCATCATCACCGCACTCATCACCGTGTCGTTCGATCTGATTGTCGCCGTCGGAATCGGGATTGCTGTCGCCGCATTCTTTGCCCTCCGAACGCTGTCGAAATCGGGCGGTGTCCATCGTGAAGAACTCCCCGGACCGGCCCGTTCGGAAGACGACCACGTGGCGCTGTTTCGACTCGACGGCGCGTTGTTCTTCGGCGCCGCCGAACGAATGCTCGACCGGGTTAATCAGATCAACAACGTCAGCGTTGTCATCATCCGCATGTCACAACTTCAGGTCCTCGATGCCACCGGTGCGCGGGTCATCACCCAAATGATCCACGGACTGGAACGCCGTGGCATCACCGTGTTGATCAAGGGAATTCAACCCGGCCATTTGAAACTTGCCACCCACGTCGGGGTGATAACGTCACTGCGTCATCAGAAACACCTGTTCACCGACCTTGACGCGGCGGTCGAACACGCTCGCAGCCATGTCGCTCGTGACGCTCGCGCGGCTATCGCAGGCGCGATGCCCTGAGCGATGCCCCGAGCAATGCCCCGAGCGATGCCCAAAATCATCTCATTCCGTACTACCTGTGCTGCTCTCCCCCTTGCTGGCGAGTTCGACTGTGCCGTACGAAGCTGTCACGAGGATCGGCATGTGGTCGGACGCCCCGCGATCCAGCGTCTCGACGCTGTCGATTCGCAGGCCGATCGAGGTCGCAAAATCGAAGTGCCCTTTAAAAAACTTGTAGCGGGTGTAGGTTCGCCGATCACTGAGCGACAGGTCGTATCCGCTCTCCTGCACGTGGTCGCTCAGGTTGTTGGTGAACAGCGGGTAGTTGTAGTCACCGACCATGAGCGTCGGGAGGCCATTGCCCAGGGTGAGCAGACGCTCGTATGCGGCCCGGATCTGTGCGCGACGGAGGGAATTGAGCGCCGTGAGCGGAGCGGCGTGGAAAGACGCGACGACGAGCTCCCGCCGCGACTCGTTGTCGACCAGCCGGGTGCCGATGAGGCGCTCGTGGGCGGGTTTGAGCAACCTGTCGTGCAGGGACTTCTTGAGGGCGAAGGTCTGTGTTTCGAGAGCTCGGAATCTATCCTTGCGGTGGTAAATGGCGAGCCCCAGACGATTTCGTTTGGTCGAATCCGCGAGCTGCAGAAATCCCAGCTCTGCAGGCAACGCGGTCGTGTCGCACTCCTGGAGGCAGAGCACGTCAAGATCGAAGTTCTCTGCCAAAGCCAGGAGTTCACCACTCGCAAGATGCTTGCGGAGGTTATAGCTGATGACTCGTATCACTGTTTTCGCTCAGTTCGCTAGATCGACGCCCCGATCGGACACCATCACACAGCCTATGTTCCGTGGCGGTACCGCGGGGCGCAGCGCTCCTGTGAGGTGGCTGTGGTCACGACTGGCTCGACCAGCGAATTAGGGCTCGATGAGGCCGATGAATGCACTCAACTGCGCGAGCGTGTCCACGCTCGCCGGCAGGTGTTCAGTGATGGCCGGCGAGTAGAGCAGATATGCCGCCCACTGGGCGCGCGAAATGGCGACGTTGAGCCGGTTTGACAGCAGCAGGAACTCGAGACCTCGCGGCACCTCTGCGGCGGATGAGGCGGCGAGTGAGACGATGGCGATCGCCGCCTCCCGACCCTGAAACTTGTCCACCGTTCCCACCGGCACGGCGTCGAAACCCGCAGCACGCAATCGCGCGCGCACGAGCGAAACCTGCGCGTTGTACGGCGCGACCACGATCAGGTTCTCCTGGGCGAGCGGGCTGGTAGAGCCCGCGGATGTCCACGCGCGACCGAGCAGCACGGTCACGATGGCGACCACGGCATCCGCTTCCTCGATCGACGATGTCGAGTTGTCGTGGTGCTCGACGGGCACGGGGTGCAGGCCCGGTTCCACGCCGTCAAGGAATCGATCGGAGGGGTGCGAGAGCAGTCTGCCCTCGTAGGACAGCGCGGACACGGGGGCGCAGAGATCCGGATGCATGCGCCAGCTCGTGGCGAGAAAGTAGCCGAACTCGGGTGGCAGCACGTCGTGCCCGGCGGAGAGCCAGCCGAGGGTCGAGACGTCGACCGGCTCCGGATGCGTGCCCTGGCTCACCTGCGGAAGCTGCTGCGGGTCACCGAGCAGCAGCAATCGCGCAGCTGCGACCGACGCAGCGATCGTGCTCGCGAGAGAGTACTGCCCGGCTTCGTCGACGACGAGCAGGTCGAGCGAGCCGCGAGGAACGCGGGTGGGGTTGCTGAAGTCCCAGGCCGTTCCTCCGACTACAATTCCTCCGGCCTGGCCGGTGAAGGCGGTGAAGTTGCCGGCGTCGAGTGCGACCCACGGTACCCGGGTGTCATCACCTGCCCGAGGTCTTTTGCCCACGAGCCCCGGGTCGAGCCCGGCGTCGAGCACCGCGTTCAGCATGTTCTCGACCGCCAGGTGGGACTGCGCCACGACGCCGATCTTCCAGCCGTGGTTCCGCACGAGATCGGCGATAACGCGGGAGCCGGTGTGGGTCTTGCCGGTGCCGGGAGGGCCCTGCACGGCGAGATAGGACCGGTCGAGGCTCTGCAGAGTGTCACGAATCGCGTCGGTAATTGAGACAGTGATTGAGTCAGTGATCGAGCTTCGGGAAACGGCGGCGATGGTGCCTCGGGGCGGCACGCGCCTCAGGATGTCGAGCGCGGCATCCGGAAGCATCTCGGGCAGAGCGTCGAGTACCGCACGGCCCCACTCGGCGATGGCGCCGACCTGCGTGCCGGCTTTCGGTGGCGTGCCGGGAGTGAGGGCGACCGGCAGTTCGCGGTGTTCCGGCGCGTGCCTTTCGAGGGTTTCCTCGACGACGAAGATGCTCTCGTCGATCACCTCGACGATCGTTGCCTTGTTATGAGCGGCGCGTGCGCCGGGCTCGGTGCTGGGTCGGATGGGCGGATACGGCGGGTCGTAGAGCAGGAACGGATTTTGCCCCTGCTTGAGCGAGCTGCCCGGCGCGAGCGCACCCGAGAGTCGAATTCGGCGACGCAAGAGTTGCTGTCGCCCCTCGCGAAACCAGTCCCGCTCGAGATCGGCGCGGCCGACCACAAGGACGTCCCTGGTCTCCGCCCAATCCTCGATCGGCGAGACCAGTCGGGAGAAATGTTCCCACCAGAAACTTTTCTGCTCTCGTCGGTGATAGTCGATCGCGGCGGAGGCGAGGGCAAGCGCGGTCTGGTCGGACGTGCGTTCGGCGGGCGGAATGTGCCCGAGCAGTTCCCTGAGGGCGAC